>NZ_JAOQJI010000003.1:63012-183539 GCF_025567125.1 Phocaeicola fibrisolvens
AGATCGGGACGTACCGAACGGCCTTTGGCTACGGCCATCTCGATGAGCTGTCCCACTCCGTTCTGGTCGAGCACCTGGAACGGGTCGACCTTCAGAATCTTCTTCTCCAGGTACACCGGCAAGAAGGAAGCGATGTCGTCGCGCGAATAACCGAAGGTCATCTGGGTCAGGTCGTTCGTACCGAAAGAGAAATATTCGGCGTGTGAAGCGATGCGGTCGGCGGTCAGGGCAGCACGCGGCACCTCAATCATGGTACCCACCTTGAACGGGATTTCCACGCCTTCTTCCTTGAACAGCTGAGCAGCCGTAGCACGAATCACTTTCTCCTGCGCCTCAAACTCATACAGGATACCGATGAGCGGCACCATGATTTCCGGATGCGGGTCGTAGCCTTCCTTCTTCAGCTCGCAGGCGGCACCCAAGATGGCGCGGGTCTGCATCTCGGTGATTTCCGGATAAGTATTTCCCAGACGACAGCCGCGGTGACCCAGCATCGGGTTGTGCTCGCAGAGGTTGTCCACACGCTGGCGGATGTATTCCACAGTCACGCCCATGGCCTCGGCCATTTCTTCCTGCCCCTTCAGGTCGTGCGGCACGAACTCATGCAACGGCGGGTCGAGCAGACGCACGTTGACCGGCAGTCCGTCCATGGTCTTGAAAATTTCCTTGAAGTCGGCTTTCTGATAAGGCAACAGCTTGTCGAGGGCTTTCTTGCGGCCTTCCACATCCTCGGCCAGAATCATTTCGCGCATAGCGATAATCTTTTCGTCGTCGAAGAACATGTGTTCCGTACGGCAGAGTCCGATACCTACGGCACCGAAACCGCGGGCATCCTGTGCGTTGCGCGGCGTGTCGGCATTGGTACGCACTTTCAGGCGGGCGTACTTGTCGCAGAGTTCCATCAGTTCGGCAAAGTTGCCCGACAGCTTGGCCGGCTGGGTCGGGATTTCTCCGGCATACACATAACCGTTGGTTCCGTTGATGGAGATGTAGTCGCCTTCCTTCAGCACCACCCCGTCGATTTCCACCGTACGGGTCTTGTAGTTCACGTTGATGGCTCCGGCACCGGATACGCAGCACTTACCCATACCGCGAGCTACGACGGCTGCATGCGAGGTCATACCTCCGCGGGCGGTCAGGATACCTTCTGCAGCCTGCATACCGGCCAGGTCTTCCGGTGAAGTTTCGATACGTACCAGCACCACGCGATGACCGCCGTCATGCCATTCGGCTGCATCTTCAGCAAAGAAGACAATGCGTCCGCAAGCAGCTCCCGGAGAGGCCGGCAGACCACGGGTCAGGACACGGGCACGTCCCAGCGCTTCCTTGTCGAACACCGGATGCAGCAGTTCGTCGAGCTTGTTCGGCTCGCAACGCATCAGGGCCGTCTTTTCGTCAATCATGCCCTGGTGCAGCATTTCCATGGCGATGCGTACCATAGCGGCACCCGTGCGCTTTCCGTTACGGGTCTGGAGGAACCAAAGCTTGCCTTCCTGTACGGTGAACTCCATGTCCTGCATGTCGTGGTAATGGTTCTCCAGCTTGGTCTGAAGCTCGTCGAGTTCTTTGTAGATGGCGGGCATGGCTTCTTCCATGGAAGGATACTTGGCCACACGTTCCTCTTCCGAGATGCCTTGCAGTTCAGCCCAACGCTGAGAGCCGATTTTCGTAATCTGCTGCGGTGTGCGGATACCAGCTACCACGTCCTCACCCTGAGCATTGATCAGGTATTCCCCGTTGAACAGGTCTTCTCCGGTAGCGGCGTCGCGTGAGAAGCAGACACCTGTGGCCGATGTCTCGCCCATATTACCGAAGACCATGGCCTGCACATTCACGGCTGTTCCCCACTCTGCCGGAATGCCTTCCATCTTGCGGTAGAGAATGGCGCGCTCGTTCATCCATGAATCGAATACGGCACAGATGGCGCCCCACAGCTGTTCGTAGGCGCATGACGGGAATTCCTGTCCGGTCTGTTTCTTCACGGCTTCCTTGAAGCGGACCACCAGCGTCTTCAGGTCGTCCACGTCGAGTTCGTTGTCCAGACGCACGCCCTTGGCCTTCTTCACGTCCTCGATGATGGCTTCAAACGGGTCGATGTCTTCCTTGTTCACGGGTTTCATGCCCAGCACCACGTCGCCATACATCTGCACGAAGCGGCGGTAAGAATCCCAGGCGAAGCGCGGGTTGCCGGTCTTGCGGGCCAGTCCCTCCACCACCTCGTCGTTCAGTCCCAGGTTCAGGATGGTATCCATCATTCCCGGCATGGACGCTCTGGCACCCGAACGTACGGAAACGAGCAACGGGTTTTCCACATCGCCGAATTTCGACTTCATCAAAGTTTCCACTCCCTTGATGGATTTCTCCACGTCGTCTTTCAGCAGGGCAACCACATCGTCTTTTCCTTTCTCAAAATATTCGTTGCAGACCTCCGTGGTGATGGTAAATCCCGGAGGTACAGGTACACCAATCAGATTCATTTCGGCCAGGTTTGCCCCCTTTCCACCCAGCAAGTTTCTCATGTCAGCTTTTCCTTCGGCATGTCCGTTTCCGAAGGTATAAACTCTTTTCTTTTCCATGTTTTCTTATATTGATAAGGTTGAATAATGTTTTTTCCGTTGGTTAACGAGTGTGTTTTTCGTTGGTCAACGGCGCAAATCTATACATATTTTATTACATTACAAATTTTACAAAGATATTTTTCGACATATTTTGCAACATAGACTTTGCAAAATCAACTTCTTTCCAAAACATAGCAGAATGTCAGGAAAAATGTATAAATTTGCTCCCAAATTGGTTTTATTGAAAAGAACGTGGCAAGAAAGAAGAAAGAACTTCCTTTATTGGAGAAAGTGACAATAACAGACGTAGCCGCAGAAGGCAAAGCCGTGGCTAAAGTGAATGAACTGGTAGTATTTGTCCCGTATGTAGTGCCGGGCGATGTAGTCGATTTACAGGTGAAACGCAAGAAGAACCATTATGCCGAAGCGGTAGCCGTGAAGTTCTATGAAAAATCACCCCTGCGCGTAGAGCCGTTCTGCTCTCACTTCGGGGTGTGCGGAGGATGCAAATGGCAATGTCTTTCTTACGAGGAACAGCTCAAGTACAAGCAGAAACAGGTGTTCGACAACCTCACCCGCATCGGGAAGGTGGAACTGCCGGAATTCCGTCCCATCCTGGGTTCGGAAAAGACCCGCTTCTACCGCAACAAGCTGGAGTTTACGTTCTCCAACAAGCGCTGGCTCACCGAAGAGGAGGTGAAGCAGGACGTGAAGTACGACCAGATGAACGCGGTGGGATTCCATATCCCGGGGGCGTTCGACAAGGTGCTGGCCATCGACAAGTGCTGGTTGCAGGACGACATCTCCAATCAGATTCGCAACGCAGTGCGCGACTATGCCTACGCGCACAATTTCCCGTTCTTTGACCTGCGCTCGCAGGAGGGCTTGCTGCGGAACATCATGATTCGCACCTCGTCTACGGGCGAGCTGATGGTGGTATTGCAGTGCAAGGTGACGGGCGACGACGACCGCCGCAAGATGGAGGAAATCTTGCAGTTCATGGCCGACCAGTTCCCGCAGATTACTTCGCTGATGTATGTCATCAACAACAAGTGCAACGATACCATCGGTGACCTCGACGTGGAGGTGTTCAAGGGCAACGACCACATCTTCGAGGAGATGGAAGGACTGCGCTTCAAGGTGGGACCAAAATCGTTCTACCAAACCAATTCAGAACAAGCATATAATTTATATAAGGTGGCGCGCGAGTTTGCCGGACTCACGGGCAACGAACTGGTGTACGACCTCTACACAGGTACGGGTACCATTGCCAACTTCGTGGCACGGCAGGCACGCAAGGTGGTGGGCATCGAGTATGTGCCCGAAGCCATCGAGGATGCCAAGGTGAACTCAGCTCTGAACGGCATCGACAACACGCTGTTTTATGCGGGCGACATGAAGGACATCCTCACCAACGACTTCATCGCGGAACACGGACGTCCGGATGTCATCATCACCGACCCTCCCCGCGCGGGCATGCACAACGACGTCATCGACGTGATTCTGGCCGCCGAGCCGAAGCGTATCGTCTACGTAAGCTGCAACCCAGCCACACAGGCACGCGACCTCCAGCTGCTCGACGGCAAATATAAGGTAACCGCCGTACAGCCGGTCGACATGTTCCCCCACACGCACCACGTGGAGAATGTGGTACGCTTGGACCGCCGTTGAACGCACAGTATTTACCCAACTGATAACTAACCCAAGATTACGATACACAAAGTGGCAAGAAGAAATACAAACGGCCGGCGTCCCCTTCCGCGGGCTGCCGCCAGATATACGGTCTATCCGGTCACCGAACCGGCGGAACTGATGGAGTTCCTCATAAAGAAGATGGCAGGCATCAGCCGCACACGTGTGAAGGCTTTGCTGACCAACCGCGTGGTTATGGTGGACAACAACATCCAGACGCAGTACAACTATCCCCTCAAGCCGGGCATGAAAGTGCAGGTGAGCCGGGAAAAGCATAACCACGAATTCCGTCATCCGATGCTGAAGATTCTCTACGAAGATGCGTACCTCATCGTGGTGGAGAAGAAAGAGGGACTGCTCTCCGTGGCTACCGACCACCAGAAGGAACGTACCGCACAGCATATCCTCAATGAGTATGTGAAGCGGGAACACCGCAACAACCGCATCTTCGTGGTACACCGCCTCGACCGTGAGACCTCGGGCATCATGATGTATGCCAAGGACGAAAAGACACAGCACACGCTCCGCGACAACTGGCACGACATCGTGTACGACCGCCGCTACGTGGCCATCGTCATGGGCGACATGGAGAAAGACCAGGGCATGGTACGCTCCTGGCTCACCGACCGCAAGCTGTATGTCAGTTCCTCGCCGGTGGACGACGGGGGAAAACTCTCCATCACGCACTACCGCACCATCAAACGGGCCAATGGCTACTCGCTCGTGGAACTGCAGCTGGAAACGGGTCGCAAGAACCAGATTCGCGTACACATGCAGACCCTCGGACATCCGATTGTGGGCGACACACGCTACGGCTGTGAGACCGACCCGCTCGGACGGTTGGCGCTTCACGCTTTCAAACTCTGCTTCTACCATCCACTCACGGGCGAACGCATGGAATTTGAAACACCTTACCCAGGTTCGTTCAAAAACCTGATGCTGAGAAAATAAAAACGACATTATGATAAAAAATCTGATTTTCGATTTTGGAGGGGTAATTGCCCCTATCAGCCGCGAAAAAGCCGTAGAGGCCTTTATCCGACTGGGACTGGCGGATGCTGACCAACGCCTGGACAAATATCACCAGACGGGTATCTTCCAAGAGCTGGAGGAAGGAAAGATTACAGCGGACGAATTTCAAACAAAACTGGGAGAACTGTGCGGACGTACACTTACATGGGAAGAAACCCGAGAGGCATGGATGGGTTTCTTTACGGGACTGGACGAACGTCTGCTTGACTGCCTTAAGGAACTGCGTAAACGCTATAAGCTATTCGTGCTGAGCAATACCAATCCTTACGTGATGGATTGGGCATGCAGTCCTGAATTTTCATCGAAAGGAAAACCGCTGACGGATTTCTTCGACAAGCTTTATTTGTCGTACCAGATTGGAATAACAAAACCTGACCGGCGGATTTTTGACTTTCTGATAGCTGATGCCGGCATCGACCCGACAGAATCGCTCTTCGTAGACGATGGTGCTGGAAACGTGCAGGCAGCTCATGCACTGGGATTCCAGACGTATTGCCCGCATAACGGCGAAGACTGGCGCGACGCACTGACCGTACTGCTCCAGAAGGCCTGACCAATTCAAACAAAAAGAAACCTCGCTGCCCTGCATCGTGCTTCCCTCACGGTGTGGGGCTTCTTTTTGTACCGATATCCCTACTCCCAATAGGGAAATTCCTTGGGAAGAATAGGAAAAATCATTCGTCTATATACTTTTCCCCATGTATCTTTGCCTTATCAAGAAAACCAAAACACAAAGAATTATGAAAACAAAGGCACGAAAATTCATGTATATAGCGATGCTGTTGCTCGTCACACTCGCTCTCCCCTCATGTGAGGTAGATTTGTCACTGGGTAATCATACTTTGGAATACCGTGAACGTACGGCTTACCTTTGCAGTTCTGACTGGCAGGATGACTGGTACGACGACTACGGATACCACCGCTTCCAGGTGCTGCGCTTCTATGCCGACGGCACGGGCGAAGACTATCTCCGCGTACAAGATGCCTACGGACGGTGGGACGAATACCGCTACACCTTCGTGTGGGACTGGTACGACGCGTTCTACACCAGCATCCGGCTGAACTATGGCGGTGGCGATTATTCCTACATGGACCACATCCAACTTGGAAACGGACGTCTGGAATGCCAACTAGATGGAGCCTGGGTTAGTTTCTATAATTATTAAAAAGAGATGAAATAAAAAAAACACGAAAAGAGATGAACAAAGTGACAACCAGTTTGTTATATAATTAAAAGACCGAGCATTTTCATGTTTTCTTTTTAAGATAATTAATTTTTTAGTTTATTCGTTCAAAAAAAAACGTATCCTGCCAAAAGGCAGTGATACGTTTTTTTATGCATTGCAAGAACCCAACCGTGTCAGGCCATTGTCCCACCCACGATATCCAGCAGTTCATTGGTAATAGCCTGCTGGCGGCTCTTGTTGTAAATCAAGGTCAGTTCCTGTATCAAGTCGTTTGCATTATCCGTAGCAATCTGCATAGCCATTGTACGGGCAGCATGTTCTGAAGCTGTAGAGTCCAACAGCACGGTGTAAATCTTCAAACGAAGCACCTTCGGCAAGAGCTCCTGCATCACCTGTTCCGGTGAGGGTTCGATGATGTAGTCGGCCTGCATTTCGTCGGCAGCCCCTTCCGTATCGTCCACCTTCGCTGCATTCAGTTCCAGCGGGAGATACGTCTCGCGGGTCAGAATCTGCGAAGAAGTCGACTTGAAGTGGTTATACAGCAGCTCCACCTGCTGGATTTCACCGGCGGCAAACCGTTTCATCAGGTCGGCGGCCAAATCGGCAGCTTCCTTGTAATTGGGTTTTCCACTCATGTGCTGATAATCGCCAGCTGAAACCACGCCTTCCATCTTCTTTACCGCGTCGGCTACCTTTCGGCCTACCGGGTAAATCAGAATGTTTTCGCGGCCTACTTGCCGGCCATACTCTTCTACTACCTCATTCAAATGACGAATCACGTTCACGTTGAATCCACCACATAAGCTGCTATTGGATGCAAACACGACAACGGCCACTTTCTTCACCTCACGCTTCACTGCAAAAGGCGACTCCACGGTGAGCCCCGCACCCAGAAAATGATCGAGCATGCGATGCAACCGGCGCTCGTAAGGAAGCATGTTTTCAATGGCCTCCTGCGCCTTGTGCAGTTTAGACGAGGCCACCATCTTCATCGCTGAGGTAATCTTCAGCGTGCCGTTGATTGAGTTGATTCTTCCTTTAACTTCTTTCAGTGATGCCATGAGAATTATGCTTTAAATTGTCTGGCAGTTTCTGCCGCTACTTTTTCGATAATGGCTGTAATGTCGTCGTTGATCTTTCCAGCTGCCAGCACGTCGAGTACGTCGGCCTGATGGTTCGCACGCAGAGTCGTAAGGAAAGCATCCTGGAATGCACGTACCTTAGCGATAGGGATGTCACGCATCAAGCTGTGCGTACCACAATACAGGATAGCCACCTGCTCGCCCACCGGCATCGGTGAGTACTGCGGCTGAATCAGCAACTGGTTGTTCTTACGTCCGCGGTCGATGGCCATGGCTGTGACAGGGTCCATGTCGCTGCTGAACTTGGAGAAAGCTTCCAGTTCACGATACTGAGCCTGGTCGATTTTCAGCGTACCGGCCACTTTCTTCATACTCTTGATCTGTGCGCTACCACCTACACGGGATACAGAGATACCTACGTTGATGGCCGGACGGAAACCTTGGTTGAACAAGTCAGTTTCCAGGAAAATCTGACCATCGGTAATAGAAATCACGTTGGTCGGGATATAGGCAGACACGTCGCCGGCCTGCGTCTCGATAATCGGGAGGGCAGTCAGTGAACCGCCGGCCTTCACCTTGCCTTTCAGGCTAGCAGGCAGGTCGTTCATCTGCTCAGCCACTTCCTGCTGGCTGATAATCTTGGCTGCACGTTCCAACAGACGAGAGTGCAGATAGAAGATATCACCCGGATAAGCCTCACGTCCGGACGGACGACGCAGAATCAAAGACACCTCACGGTAAGCCACGGCCTGTTTTGACAGGTCATCATAGACCACAAGGGCATGACGGCCGGTATCACGGAAGTACTCACCGATGGCGGCACCCGCAAACGGAGCGAAATACTGCATAGCAGCCGGGTCGGAAGCCGTGGCAGCCACCACGATGGTATAGTCCATGGCACCCTTTTCACGCAGGGCGTTCACGATGCTGGCCACCGTAGAACCTTTCTGACCGATGGCCACATAGATACAGTACACCGGATTTCCGGCTTCAAAGTTCGCACGTTGGTTGATGATGGTATCGATGGCGATGGCGGTCTTACCCGTCTGACGGTCGCCGATAATCAACTCACGCTGTCCGCGACCGATAGGAATCATCGCATCGATGGCCTTCAGACCCGTCTGCAACGGTTCGGTTACCGGCTGACGGAAGATAACTCCCGGCGCCTTGCGCTCCAGCGGCATTTCGCAGAGCTCGCCGCCAATCTCACCGCGTCCGTCCAAAGGCACGCCCAGAGGGTCGATGACACGTCCCAGCATGGATTCGCCCACGTTGATGGAAGCGATATGCTTGGTACGCTTTACAATCATCCCCTCCTTAATCTGGTCGGTCGGACCCAGGAGCACGGCTCCCACATTGTCCTCCTCCAGATTCATCACCGTTCCCATGATACCGTTTTCAAACTGCAGCAACTCGTTGGCTTCCGCATTACGCAGACCGTAAATACGTGCCACACCATCGCTCACCTGAAGTACGGTACCTACTTCGTCGAATTTCAGCGAGTTGTCAATCCCCTTCAACTGTTGGAGCAACACCTCGGAAACTTCGCTGGGTTTTATTGTATTTTCTGGCATAGTTCTTTTTAATTAATAATTAATAATGAACAATTAAAAATGAATAGCGAACAATTGAAACCGTTTTTCATTATTCATTTTTCATTATTCATTGTTTACACTATTCTTCTGTTCTTCGCGATAAACTGCTGTTTCACGCGCTTCAGCTGATTGGCCACACTGGCATCCAGCCGGTAGCCCGCCAGTTCGATGACATACCCTCCAATCAGGTTCTTGTCCACCTTTTCTTCGAGAATCACCTTTCCGTGCGTACGTTCCGCAGCCAGTTTCTGCAAGTGTTCCACCAGTTTGGGCGAGCTTGCAGCGGTCGTCAGCTTACCGATGAGAATGTTTTTGTCCTCCTGATAAAGGTCGATGTACGACCACGTCATGAACTGCAAGAACTTTTCCCGTCTCTCCTCCAGCACCAGATTAAAGAAACGTGTCAGCACCTTGCTCACCGTCTTTCCACCCGACGCCTCGCAGAGCAGCTCCACTTTCTTGCTTTTCTCCAGCACAGGATTCTCAATGGCGTGGCGCAGGCCGGGCACCTCCACAAAGTGTGCGGCCAGTGTTCTCACCTCCTCATACACCTTGTCTTCCTGTCCCTCTTCCTTTGCATACGCCAGCAGCGCCTTCGCGAAACGCCTCGAAACGACTCCTGTATTCATAACTCATTTATTTTTTAGAAGATTCAATCATTTCATCCAGCAGACGGTCAATCAGCGCGGCCTGTTCCTTCTCGTCGGCCAGTTTGCTGCGCATGATTTTTTCCGCAATGCCCACCGACAGCACAGCTACCTGACGGCGAATGTCACGGATGGCACTTTCCTTTTCCGTTTCAATCTGCTTCTTCATCTCCTCCATCAGGCGGTTTCCTTCACTGAAGGCCTTCTCCTGAGCGTCCTTGATGATACGGTCGCGTGTAGCCGCTGCCTCACTCAATATGCGGCTCTGCTCCTCGTGAGCCTGTGTCAGGATTTTCTCTCCTTCCACCTTCACGTTCGCCTGCTGTTCGTTGGCTTCGCGAGCTGCCTTGAGCGAGTTGTCAATGTATGCTTTCCGGTCCTCCACCGTCTTGATGATTACCGGGAAGCCGTATTTCGCCAAAATGAAGAACACGACTCCGAAGGTGATAATCATCCAGAACAGCAGCCCCGGGTCCGGAGTTAATAATCCCATAATTTACTGTTTTATTTATTACAAGAACAATGTCAACAAACAAACCACGATAGCAATCAGGGCCACACCTTCTACCAGGGCGGCAGCGATGATCATGTTCATACGCAAGTCGCCTGAAGCTTCCGGCTGACGGGCCATTGCCTCCATTGCCGAGCCACCAATCTTACCGATACCGATACCGGCACCCAAAACTGCAATACCTGCACCGATAGCGGCGCCCAATTTACTAATACCTACACCTGCAGCTGCCTGCAATAAAACTGACAATAACATAATTTTCTTGTTTTAAAAGGTTATACTTTAATTTTCTTTGAATCGATTATTTCTTGGCATGCTCTTTCACCTGTGACAAGCCGATAAACACGGCCGACAACATTGTGAACACGTATGCCTGGATGAATGCCACCAGAAGTTCCAGCGCATCCATGAATATGCCGAATGCCACAGCCACCACTGTCATCGAACCGTTGATTACCGGCCCTGACTTCACCGTGATGAAGATAATGGCAATCAGACTCAGCACTGCCGCATGTCCTGCCATGATGTTGGCAAACAAACGGATCATCAGTGCGAACGGCTTGGTAAAGATACCGAAGAATTCAATCAACGGCATCATAGGTACCGGCGCCTTCAGCCATGTGGGCACATCGGGCCAGAAGATTTCCTTCCAGTAAGCCTTCGTACCGTACACGTTGGTCAGCACGAACGTACACAAGGCCAGCACCATCGTAATGGCGATATTACCCGTCACGTTGGCTCCCCCAGGGAAAATCGGAATCAATCCCATCAGGTTGTTGGCCAGCACGAAGAAGAAAGCGGTGAGCAGATAAGGTGCGTAGCGGCGGTAGTTCTCGCCTACACAGCCCTTTATCACGTCGTTGTAAATCGACATCACCGTGGCTTCAATCATGCCGACACCCCCTTTGGGTGCTCCGTCTTCCAGCGGATGTTTCTTGTACCAGCGCACGCAGCTCATCATGATGACCAGCAGCACCGCACTGTTGATAAACAAGCCCAGCACATTCTTCGTAATGGAGATGTCCAGCGGACGCACCTCCTCGCCGGCCGCGTTCCGTTCCACGATTTTGCCGTCGTAGCTGCCGCCCTTGGCCACGTAGAGACCCTCATAAGGACCTTCCTCCAGCCGGGCAGACGAGAACACGTGCCAGCCTGTACTGCTTTTCACGATGACGGGCAGCGGGATGCGTACCTCCGTGTTGCCGAAAGTCGCGATGTGCCACTCGTAGGCATCGCCGATGTGTCCGAACACCAGTTCATTCACGTCCACGTCGCCCTCAGCGGCCTGCGCCTTCACCGTGGCGGCCGGAACCACCATCAGCAGTAACAGCGTAATCACTATGTACCGTATTTTTTTCATCATTTGTTTTTTGTCTTAATTTGAGTTTCGCTTCAAAAAGAAGGAAAAAACGGGTTTCGAATATCAGAAACGCAAAGTAAAAGAAGATGAAGGTCACCATGAAGGCCACCACTTCATGTTCAATCACAAATCCGTAGAATATCAGCACCAGTGCGCTCAGGATGAATTTCAGCGCCTTGCACACCAGATAAGTCATTGCAATCTTCTCGATACCCAGACGGTAATTGAACGCGAACATTTCTATGTAAAAGAGGCCGAAAAGATAAAAGAATATCGGAATGGCAGGAAACCACAGGAAATGCCTGTCGGGGATGAACAAATGATACACCACAGCGACAAGCGCTGTCAGTATAATTCCTATCACGGTCAATTCTTTCACAAATTTTTTCTTTACGGTCAACAAAAACATAGTATCGTGCGGTTTTTCATTCGGAAAGCCGCCAAAAACATATTCGGTTCAACGTCCGCCCCACTCTTCTCAGAGTTCGGCACAGACTGAAATCTGATTGTTTTTGACTTCCACGAACCCGCCTTTGATTTGCAGCGAGTGCGTTTCCTTTCCGGCCACGTATTTCACTTCCCCTGCCGCGAGCGTGGAAATCAGCGGGGCATGGTCGGCCATGACCTGGAATTTTCCAGCACCTCCCGGAAAGGTCACCAAGCTCACTTTTCCTTCGTAAACCAGGCGTTCGGGTGAAACGATAACCAGATGAAGTTCTTTCATATTAAGCTATCAGCTTTTAACTTTTAACTTTTAATTATTAACTCTTCGCAGCTTCCAGCAACTTCTTACCCTTCTCAATGGCATCCTCAATGGTACCCACGTTCAGGAAGGCCTGTTCCGGCAGATAGTCCACCTCGCCGTCCAAAATCATCTTGAATCCCTTGATGGTATCTTCGATAGAGACCATCACTCCCGGCACACCGGTAAACTGTTCGGCCACGGCAAACGGCTGTGACAGGAATCGCTGTACACGGCGGGCACGGTTCACGGTCAGACGGTCTTCGTCCGAGAGTTCATCCATACCCAGGATGGAGATGATATCCTGAAGTTCCTTGTTACGCTGCAGAATCTGTTTCACGCGCTGAGCGGTTTCGTAGTGCTCCTTGCCCACAATCAGCGGGTCGAGGATACGCGACGTAGAGTCCAGCGGGTCCACAGCCGGATAGATACCCAGCTCGGTAATCTTACGGCTCAACACCGTAGTGGCGTCAAGGTGCGTAAAGGTCGTAGCCGGAGCAGGGTCGGTCAAGTCATCGGCAGGCACATATACTGCCTGAACAGAAGTGATAGAGCCGTTCTTCGTAGAAGTGATTCGTTCCTGCATCTGTCCCATTTCCGTAGCCAACGTCGGCTGGTAACCTACGGCAGACGGCATACGTCCCAGCAAGGCAGAAACCTCAGAACCGGCCTGCGTAAAACGGAAGATGTTGTCGATGAAGAACAAGATATCACGCGGACCGTTCTCACCAGTCTGACGGTCACGGAAAGATTCTGCCAGCGTCAACCCGGAAAGTGCCACTGACTGACGGGCACCAGGAGGCTCGTTCATCTGTCCGAACACCATAGCAACCTGTGATTTTTCCACTTCCTTGTAATCCACCTTCGAAAGATCCCAGTTACCTTCTTCCATACTCTTAAGAAAGTCATCACCGTAGCGGATTACGCCAGATTCAATCATTTCTCTCAACAGGTCGTTACCTTCACGGGTACGCTCACCCACTCCTGCAAACACAGAGAAACCATTGTGTTTCTTGGCAATGTTGTTGATTAACTCTTTGATGAGCACGGTTTTTCCAACGCCCGCCCCACCAAACAGACCGATTTTACCACCTTTCAGATAAGGTTCCAGCAAATCAATTACCTTGATACCGGTAAACAATACTTCCTGGGTGGTGGCCAGGTCTTCGAATTTCGGAGGTTCACGGTGAATGGGGAATCCGTCCTTCTTGTCCAGACTCTTCATTCCGTCAATGGTGTCACCCACCACGTTCATCACACGGCCCTTGATTTGGTTACCGATAGGCATCGTAATCGGATGACCCGTAGGAACGACTTCCATTCCGCGCTTCAATCCGTCCGTGCTATCCATGGCCACGCAACGTACCGTGTCTTCACCGATGTGCTGCTGTACTTCAATCACCAGCGTACGACCGTCATTACGGGCGATCGTCATGGCATCGTGGATTTTCGGCAAGGCGTGTTCCACGTCTTGTCCTTCTTCGAACTTGAAGTACACATCGACCACCGGACCGATTACCTGCGAAATGTGTCCAACGATTTTTGACATAAGCTATTATTTTAATTAAAAATGAATCTTCTTGGTCTCTCTTCTTCCAAACGTCCCGGGTGTTTGTCAAAAGTTTGACCATTTATGTAACGCAAATTTACAGAATAAACTCGCATAGGTGTAACTCCATGTAACATTTTTTAGACTGATTCCCCTAATAATAGACATAAATCAAGGGATATCGGACAGAGCGTTTTACACTCGTTCACACAGCTACAAAACATTAAACACTTATTCACACGGAAATCGTACGTGTGTGCGGTCACACTTAGGGCATAAAATGCAATAAAGCCGCAAAATGCGGCTTCTTCCTGTCTATCGGATTCCTTATACCCGTTCAAAAGTATAATTTCCTTCCTCCGTATACATTTCCGACTCAAACGTACAAGTATAAGTGGCCTGTATCTTGTCGTCCGCATAAGAAAGAATTACAACCCGGATATTTCTTCCTCTGCTGTCCGAAAGTTCCAGCACTCCCTTTTTCAAAGTCCAGTCAAATGACTCTCCCCGAAAGGCAGCCGTGGCATCTTCTTTCACTGAAAGAGTCTGACCCAAATGGTCATTACGTCCGGAATCTTCTTCCGAATTAGTCCAATCATTCGCCGTCACTTTCCATGTACCAATAATCTCACTCTGCGATACTTCTACCCCTGTAGGGTCATCCTCTGTACTACAGCAAGCCATTCCTAGAGTCATCAGCAACAAGCTTAAAATAAGCCATACGTTCTTTAATTTCTTCATGTGTTACTTGTTTTTATAAATAATTGTTTTTGATAGATAATAGATAAAATAAATATATACTTTTACTTTTTCACCCGGATAGAATCTACCTTGCGCCGTACGGCCAGTACATTCAGCACGGACACGACCAAAAAGAGTATCCCTGCTGTCAGCAGAGCCGGCCACAAACTGCCTTTCTGCAAATCGGGTACCATCCGACGCAACATATCCATATATCCCCCGCGAACCATATACAGCACCAATATTCCAATGACAGCTACTGCAGCATTCAAGGCTACAGTAAGCACCTGATAGGGACGAGCAACCGCCGCCGGGCTAAAGCCAATGAGCAATAAATTTTCCATTTTTTTTGTATTCTTCTGTAACAGCAGATAAATGCTCAACATCAACAGATAGAATGACAGCACACTGATTATCAGGCCAACCGAAAGGACAATGCCAACTATCATCTTCAAGAACCAAGTTGTTTTTCCTGCATCCAGTTTATCGCCTTCCGTATCATATCCTTTATCCTTAAAATATTTTGCTATGCGATCGTCGGCCGGATTGTCAACTTCCACAATCAGTCGCGAAGGTGCGTTCTCTTCTCCCTTCCCAAAAGTCACATTGGCCCAGTCCATAAAAGCCTGAGGCACCAAAATGGTATTCAACCGATTCGAGAAACCTACAATACGTCCTTTCATTTGTTCCGTACGCCCCTGTCCGCTCAAGCGGATATCCAGTGTCATCATCCCCATCACTCCTTCTGAAAGTTGCGGAAGATTACGGCTCTGTGCAAAACCGAAATTATATAAATTCAAGTAATTGCGTGGAATGATAATCGGAATTTCGTCCTGTCCCTCACGGTATGTCCAGCCTTCCAGCCGTACATCGACAAACTCATCGGGCACCGACTCAAAAAACATGGCTGTAGAAAGTTGCATACCTGCCATGCCCATGCCCGCCGACACCTCAAACTGAGCCGGTGTGAAAGCACCCGTTTTCTTAGCAAACGGCTGTTCCTGCATCTCAGCAATATCCGTTTTCGAAAAGGTAGCCCCCTTGCTCACCAAGCTGCCCAATGTACTTACCTTTTTGCTGACAATCACATAATCTTTTTTCATGAAACTATCGCCCTGCGTAAAAACCGGCAACACATCCTTATAGAATTGTACACTCAACAACACTATGACCATGCCACACAAGTTAGCTAGAAAAAATCCCACCAACTGCGCCACGCTGATATGCTGTCTCAATAATTTCCAAATCATTATTCTTCTTATTTAATAACTTACAAACACAACACCTTGTCATACTCCAACGGCAAATGTTTACCGATAGAAGTCACAATCACTCCTGCTCCCTGACGAGTAGCCTCCTCTTTCAAAATACGAGCCATGATTTGTCCGTTGCCATCATCCAAATGGCTTACCGGTTCATCCAGAAAGAAAAAGTCGGCCGGCTGACACAAGCATCTCACGAAAGCCACACGCTGCTGTTGTCCGTACGACATCTTGCCTACTTTTACATCCCACTTGTCGGCAATACCCAGTTGTTCGAACCAATCTTTCACTTGCTGTTTGCGACAGAATCCTGTCAAACCATTCTTCAACTGTACATTCTCCCAAGCTGTCAACTCTCCAAAAAGCCGCAGTTCCTGAAACAACATGCTCAACGCACGTTTACGGATAGAAGTCCACTGCTTTACCGTCAATTTACGCACATTCTCTCCATCAAACGTAATAATTCCTTGGTAATCGGTGCGATAGCCATAAATAAAACTGCACAATGATGATTTCCCTGTACCTGAGGCAGCTTCAATCAAGTACATTTTTCCTTTTTGAAAAGCCACCTGCCGGTGCCATACGTCGGACACGATACCGTCTCGTCCGGCGAAGACTTCCGGCAAGGTTTGCTGTAATTCGATTGTATTCATTTATTTAGCCAGTAAAAATAACTGTTTCAACACATTTTCTTTATGATCTTTCATCTGCAATACCATACGTACCTTCGTCGGTTCTTTTGCTTCAATTGTCAAAAAATCCAGCATACCCACGTAAGGCAACTGCGGAAGTGCGGCAGACAACGCCTGAAAATTCAGATTCAAATAAAAGCGCTTGCCTTTCACATCCTTGGCCCAGCTACAGTCATCCAATGTCAATCCTTTCACGTCACTGTCAATCAGATTCTCGCGGTTGGTCAAATAGAAACGCTTGTCCTTCACTCCCAGCCAAAGCGAAACCGGTCCGCGTCCCATACCCATCATCGAACCATCCACAGCAACAAACTGATAAGCATTCTTTCCTTTGTCCAGCAAACGCATCTGTCCGTTAGTCATAGCCAGCAATGGTTTCAAATCTTCAAATGTACGCATGAAGTCACTATTCGTTACATCGGCATACAAAATAAATCCAGGCGAAAGCGACATTTCCGGCATAGCCAACGCCATATCACCCTTCATGGCCTTGAAGATAGCCTCAAAATCAAGCGGCATCATTGAATTATCCAGTTCCTGACGTACCGTCGGATTCTCACGCAACAATTCATAGGCCTTTTCTCCATCTACATTAATCCCCATCCAAGCTACAGAATTGGCCGGGAAACACTTCAAATATGAACCTTTCAAAGGTCTCATCACATCGGCCTGTTTCTCCAACAAATCTTTGTAAACCTTGTTGTCGGTCATCGTTTCTACTTCCAACACTGCTTTTCCTTCCTGAAAATCCAGCGTGGAAAAAGTTTTTAAATCTTGCAGCTTCAAATCAGCAGGCAAACCCATAGTAGCCATGGTCAAATATTCCTTCGGCAATATATTCAACGAGGTCACCATAGCAATGTCCTCATCGGCGTCTTTTAGTTTCTTGAAATCCGTTGTACCTGAATACCCTTCCTCGTTTTTCTGACGAAGCCACATGGAAGCCTGATGCTGCAAGTCTTTGGGGTTGCCGTTGTGTGCAACCAACAAAAAAGCATCATCCGTCCATGCCATCAGTCCACCGCCACCTATGGTCCAACGACAGCCATCTCCATCTGCAGGAGCCTCACATGCCTGCTGTTCGTGAAGTATTGCAATCAAATCTTCCAGCTTATCCTTATCGGCCATACGTATCAGCGCTCCTCCCATTTCCGTTTGCGGAGTGGCAAAAAAGAACACCCGGTCAGTCAGCCGCAATCCACTTTCCTCCGGATCTTCCATTATTTTATCTATTAAAGCATCCGCACGACCTTTGAGATTCGTTTTCAGCATCTGCTCTACTGACTTCCGTGTCTGCTCGTCAAGCGCACACTTCCGCACCATCCCATCCACATCCAATGAAATTACCATAGCTGCATCTTTCGGCAATGCGTTCGTGTACGTATTACCGCCACTACATGAAGCCAGCATGCACGCCATACCTAGCGCCAAACTTCCTAACCAATTCAATGTTTTCATAATCTCATCATTTAAAAGTTACACAAATATTACTTGTAATGTGTTAGATTCATCAAATGAACGGCAACCAGTGCCGCAGTCTCTGTACGCAAACGCGATTTACCCAAACTGACAGGTTGAAATCCCTTTTCCATTGCCAGTGTCACCTCCTCCGGGCTGAAATCTCCTTCCGGGCCAACTAATATTACAGCATCCTCATCAGGGTGTAACACGTCCCTCAACAACGGTTTTTCTCCTTCGTAACAGTGGGCAATAAACTTCTGTCCCGAAAAATCACGCTCCATGAACTTACGAAAATCCGTCATCTCATTCACCACTGGCTTGCGGGCCTTGAGCGATTGTTTTACCGCTGAAACTACAATTTTCTCTATACGATCCGTCTTTATGACTTTGCGTTCCGAAAAACGACAGTTCAGAAACGTAAGCTCATCAAATCCGATTTCAGTAGCTTTCTCTGCCAGCCACTCCATCCGATCCATGTTTTTGGTAGGGGCCAATGCCAGATGCAAATGTCCACCCCAAAAAGGTTCCTGTTCTGTTTTTGAAACGATTTTCACCATACAGCGCTTCTGGGTAGCAGCTGCGATAACCGCCTGATAGAAGAAACCTCTTCCGTCAGTCAGCATCACCTCATCACCAATCCCTAAACGTAACACCCGCAAACAATGTCCCGCTTCTTCTTCCGGCAATTCCTGTGTATTGGCTATATCAGGAGTATAAAATACATGCATAATTATAGATTATTTTTTCTATTTTCTTTCTTTTGTTCCATTATTTTTCTCACAGCCTCCGCATATTCGTATTTCTCATGACGAATCGCAATATCCATTTCTCTCTGAAGATCCTCTACCGGCATTATATGCAATAATTCCAATTTCAGATCTGCCCCATATTTTTCTGTCGACTCCAATGGCTGTTGTTGAGCAGACAGAAGTCCCTCCTTTGCATATAAAGGGACATCTGCCAATAAAGTAAGTATTAATGCATCCACCAGCCGTAAATCCAATGCAAATTCATGGCCATCGGCTTTCTGTACATACAATTTTGCCTTCATCTCAAAATTTTCGCACGAATACAACACAGCACCTTCGACTTCTGCTCCCAACAAATAAAAAGTTTTCATCATCTGAAAAGGCAGTGCCAATCTGTCGGCCCTCCGTTTGCCCATGGCCATCCACAGCAAATTTCCTTCTTCGGCCGTCACCACTTCCATTATGAGTCGCTTCTGCGGTCCCTCTTCTTCCAGCACCAACTTCATTGTATTCAGCGACATCATTAACTGCTCCGCCTTTTCTGTTTTATCAATCAAGTCATTAAAAGCCAGATCTTCTACAGTTTTTCTCATATCCATAGCTGTAGCCAGATCCTTAACCAGCATCTTAACTAAATCTTTTGAAACGTCCATACAGCCAATGGATTAAACACATTTCTTTAATTATGTGTATGTTTATATTTAAAAACCAAAGCAAAAGCTACCGCTACAACCAATGCATAAATAGAAAAGATGAACCAGGCATGGCTCCATCCCTCCACCTGAGGAGCTGTCGAATTAAAATCCACAAAGCGATTCACTACCGCCTGTGCACTTAAGGTACCTACCGTAGCCCCAATTCCGTTGGTCATAATGATAAAAAGGCCTTGTGCACTAGAACGAATCGACAAGTCTGTCTCCTTATCCACAAACAACGAACCTGAGACATTGAAGAAATCGAATGCCACACCATATACCAACATGGAAAGGACAAACATCCAAACTCCGTCGCCGGGATCACCCAAACCAAACAAGCCAAACCGAAGTACCCAAGCTATCATGGCAATCAACATTACCCGTTTGATACCGAAACGTCCCAAGAAAAAAGGAATAAGCAAAATACAACACGTTTCACTCACCTGAGACAACGAAATCAACAGATTGGCATGCTGTACACCAAACGTATTCGCATATTCAGGGATGGCACTAAAACTGGTAATAAACGGGTTTGCAAAACCATTCGTAATCTGCAGTGAGACACCCAACAGCATAGAAAAGATAAAAAATATTGCCATTTTACGGTCCTTAAAAAGCAGAAAAGCCTTCAATCCCAAAGCTTCAACCAAAGATTTATGTCCACCGTTTCCACGACTTACCGGACACTCCGGAAGTGTACAAGAATATATAGCTAGTACTACTCCCCAAGCTGCACAAGTGAAAAACTGCATGTAGTTGGCCTGAAAGCCCATTAAATCGACCAGCCACATAGAACAAATAAAGCCGATTGTCCCAAACGTACGGATGGGAGGAAAAGCCTTAATTGTGTCCAGACCAGCCTTGTCAAGCGCAGTATAGGCTACTGAATTTGACAAAGCCAAAGTCGGCATATAAAAAGCAACACTCACAGAATAAAAGGCAAATAAAGCCGGGAATTCCACCTGTGCTCCCATTGTCATGCCATAATAGCCTGCCCCCGCCATAAACAAGGCAGCCAGCAAATGACTCAATCCCAGCAATCGCTGAGCCGGAATCCACCTGTCGGCAATAATACCTAATACAGCTGGCATAAACAACGACACAATTCCCTGCATAGCATAAAATATACCTATATGTCCTCCCAGTCCGACGCTAGCCAAATACGTACCCATTGAGGTCAGATACGCTCCCCACACGGCAAACTGCAGGAAGTTCATCACAATCAGTCTTAACTTAATACTCATAATATATTCGATTTAATGGTTATTTCATCATTGTGGCCAATGAAGCCAACATTGTGGCCAACGAAGCAAAAGAAGTAGCATTGGATATTATCGTGGCAAAATTAAACTTCTTCGTCTTGTTAGGTACCACAATCTCACAACCTGGCTCAATTTGCTTCTTTCCGTTTCCTTTCACCTCGGCTACCTGACCATTCATATAAATAATAAATTTCTGATTCTTCTTGGCATTGACAGAATACCCTCCAGCCTGGCTCAGGTAATATTTCACGCTTTTCCCTTTCGCATACGATACTGTATTGGGCATCATGACAGCTCCATTCACCTTTACGGTATTATTATACTCAGGCACCATCAGTACATCTCCTTCGCGCAATACCAGATCTGCATCACTTCCCGGATTGGCCAAAGCAGCCTCCAAGTCTATCCCGACCGTATATGTACTGTCGACCTTTAAACCCAACGTATTGGCCATAGCGGCTCCGATTTCACGACGCATCATCTTCACCACATCCTCCATCCTGCGCAGTTCCTCTTCATTCGCGACCCGACGCAATTTTGCTCCTCGCACGTATGCAAACCGGCTCACTCCTCCAGCTCGTTCTACCAGACTACTCAAACGTTCATTCTTTGTATTCAACGTATAATCACCCTGATACAAAACTTCCCCTTCTATCGTCACATTCAATTGTTCCGCATAACTAGGGCTACGCCGTACAAATACCTGATCATAAGGCTGCAATGTAAAACCAGGTTCTCCATCTACAATAAAGCCATCTTTCAAGCCAAAAGAAAAATTTTGTCCAATAATATCGGGTTCAGTAGTGCTTTTCGAGTTACGGATTCGGCGGGATACATCCACACGCACCGTAGAAGCAGACTCTTTCAGACCTCCTGCCGTAATTACCAAATCTTCCAGGCTCATGTGGTCTGCATAAGTATAACTGCCAGGCCGATTCACCTCACCACTAATCGTGACTTTCCCCATGTCCTGCAAATCATGTATGCTTGGAATGTATAACACATCGTTCTTTTGCAAAGCTATATCAGGCGATGTCCCGGCTAAAATTCCTTCAATATTTACCGGCAAAACCTCCCGTGTCAGATTCTCCCGTTCCCGATAAAGTACGGCACGTGCTGTAAAAGCCTCTCCCAACAATCCATCAGCTTTCTCTACAAGCTGACGCACCGTATTTAGAGATCCGCTTAATTCATATATTCCCGGATGATATACAGCTCCTTTGACCTCCAATCGGTTTTTAAAGCGATTCAGAATAGAATCTACTGTTACCCAGTCTCCATCTTGCAATTTAAAGGTCGAAAAATTCAATTCATCCACAGTAGCCACAGAAAACTCCTTTCCATCCTGCCGCAACACCCTGATACTTTTCTTGTATCCATCAGAAGAGAATCCACCTGCATATTTCAACAAGGTCGCAGCCGACTCACCTTTTTTCATTTCATAAAACATCGGGCGCTTTACCTTTCCTGTAATTTTAACAAGCTCCTCATAGGTAGGTACGATTATCACATCGCCATCCTGTAGATGAATATCATCTTGAATCTGTCCCCTCATGATGTAATCATACACATCCAAATGAGCCACTGTTTTTCCTCCACGCGCCACTTGCACATTACGCAGGCTACCAATATCGCTCACACCTCCTGCTACATAAAGAGCATAAAAGACCGTAGAAAGTGAAGATAAAGAATAAGTACCCGGTGCCATCACCTCTCCCATTACATTCACCTGAATTGTACGAATATTACCCAAAGTAACACGAATATTGTTTCCCGAGTCCGCATAAATCTTACTCAATTCCTGTTTTAACAAGCGCCGGGCTTCTTTTATAGTTGTATTATTCAGAAAAACGGGCCCCAAATTGGGGATATTCACATAGCCATCAGGCGAAACTGCAAGCTTCAATGTAGTCTGACTGGCTCCCCAGACATCAACAATCACTTCGTCTCCTGGCCCCAAACGATAATTTTCCGGTGTAGCCATATTCAAGTTAGGCTGGAATGTCAATTTCTCAATATTAAAGATATTGCGCCCGAAGACATCGTTCTCACCCGCAGGTTCCGTCATCAGTCCCCGACGCTTCTCCATACTTTTTTTCATTTCATCCGACCATCGGCTCGCATCCTGAGTACCTGTTGCCTGCGACTGTTCCGAGGTATTTGATTCTTTTCTTACACGACTGACTTTTTCATCCGAATTTGACTTCGACGCTACCTCTGTTTCCGTATCCGATGATACAGAAGAATCCAATGCACCCGAATAAGTAGATTTCAACCGCAACAACTGTTCCTGAGTCGCTCCCTTCGCCAACAACTCCATGGCAATGGTCTGCTGGTCTTTCCCCTCCAAATATGCCTGTTTTGCATATTCTATAATCTGGCTGTCCGTCATCCCACTTTGAGCATACACACTCGCCCCGCCAAGCAGACATAACCACAGCACCAATCTTGCGAACTGTTTTCTCATTCTGTCTATAATTTTATCGTTTTAAGGACAAAGATACATGTTTACGAGATAACCACCAAGTTTACAGCTATCCTAATAAAAAACGATACTATGAAAAATGGAAAAAATCTGTCAAATAAAAAATACGAATCCTTTTTCTAGCTCCTATTATTTATCAAACCAATCGAGATAGGAAATCGCCAGAATTCAAAACATAAATATTGTTAATTCTTCGCAAATATAAGCCCTATAAACATGTTACATAACATAAAAGCATTATCTTTGCATCGTGTTTTTCATGGTATTAGATTTAAGGTTAATGAAGATTGGGAGTCTGGGAAGATTCCCTTTTTTTATACTCATTCATTCCATCCAATCATCCGATTTAGAAGTTAAAATATTGCCAAAAAAAGGACCGCCTCGAGTGAAGCAGTCCTTAACTCTATTTCTATTCTTTATTATTTCAGCTATTGGAAAAATACATCATCGAGGCGTGTATTATTTTCCTCTTCAATCTCCGTCAGTCTGTCTTTACACGGATCAAAATCTCCCGGTATGTCAAAAGTCTCATCCTGCGAATATCCAAGCGTTTTGTCCGCATAAACTTTCTGCATATAAATTCCCCAAATCGGTAAAGCCATGGAAGCGCCTTGTCCATCACGCATGGTATCAAAATGAATATCACGCTCTTCACCACCAACCCAGCATCCAGACACCAATGAAGGAGTAAATCCCATAAACCATCCGTCGGAATTACGATTTGTTGTTCCTGTCTTTCCTCCCATATCAGCCTTAATGCCATACAAACGACGTATACGTCCACCTGTTCCCTCATTAATAACTGCACGCAACATCACAAGCATTTTATAAGAAGTAGATTCACTGACAACTTCATTTACCTGAGGTGTAAAGGTAGCCACCACATTGCCGTCGCTGTCTTCTATACGAGTAACGAAAAGCGGAGCCGTACGAATGCCCTTATTTACAAAAGCAGTATAAGCACTCACCATTTCCCCTACTGAGATCTCACAGGGGCCCAGGCATAAAGACACCGTAGGCTGAATATCCTTATTCAGCACCCCAAAGGAATGTATCAAACGAACCAAATCGTATGGGCTAAGCTTACTCATCAAATAAGCCGAAATCCAGTTATTAGAATTAGCCAACCCCCACTTCAAGGTAACAATTTCCCCATAATGCGATTTAGAACTATTACGAGGCGACCAAGCCTTTCCGTTCTCATCAAAAAGTGTCTGCTCCACATTACGCACTTCATCACAAGGAGAAAAACCGTTTTCCATGGCCAGCGCATACAAATAAGGCTTGATGGTAGAACCTACCTGACGACGTCCCACCATTGCCATGTCATACTGAAAATAATTGTAGTTAGGCCCTCCTACATACGCCTTGACATATCCCGTAATCGGATCCATCGACATAAAACCAGCCCGCAAGAAGTGCTTGTAATACTTTATAGAATCAAGCGGCGTCATAATGGTATCCTTTTCTCCATCCCAAGAGAAGACCGACATTTCATATTTAGTATTGAATGCCTTCATGATTTCCGCTTCTGAACATCCGTCCGCTTTCATAGTCCGATAACGGTCGCTTTGATGTATAGAACGACTCAGAATCTGTTCCACCTCTTCCGGAGTCAACTGATTCGTATAAGGAGCTGTTTTCCGTCCGCTTTTTTCTTTAAAGAAACGTGGCTGCAAATATTTTGCCACATGCTCATAGACAGCTTCTTCCGCATACTGTTGCATCCGGGAATTAATTGTTGTATAAATTTTCAGGCCATCTACATAAAGATTGTAATTGGTACCGTCTTTTTTCTTGTTTTTAGCACACCAACCATACAGCGGATTCGTTTCCCAAGCGAGAGAGTCTTCGTAGTATTTCTGCATTTGCCATCCACGATAATCGCTTCTGTCAGGCTTACGAGCAGTCATTATTCCTCGTAAATATTCACGAAAATAAGTAGCCAAACCATCTTTATGGTCTACAGGCTGAAATTTCAAGACCAAAGGAAGAGCTTGCAAAGAGTCACATTCCTCTTGGGTAAGATACCCCGCCTTACGCATCTGATCAAGGACTGTATTACGACGACCACGTGAACGTTCATTAAAACGACGCGGATTATAAAGCGAAGGATTCTTACACATTCCTATCAACGTGGCAGCCTCCTCTATTTTCAAGTTTTTAGGATCTTTCCCGAAATAAGTTTTAGCCGCGGTCTTGATTCCCACAGCGTTGTTCAAAAAATCAAACTTATTAAGATACATGGTCAAGATTTCTTCTTTCGTGTAATAGCGTTCCAGCTTTACAGCAATCACCCACTCAATCGGTTTCTGCAACAAACGCTCCATTACGTTGTCGGCAGTAGGTGAATAGAACTGCTTGGCCAACTGCTGGGTAATGGTACTGCCCCCACCTGCATGTTTCTGCATAAAAATTCCACGTTTGACCACCGCACGCATAAATGCACGGGCATCAATCCCCGAATGATCTTCAAAGCGAACATCTTCTGTCGCCACCAATGCATGTACTAAATGAGGAGACAAATCTTCATATCCTACATACACACGGTTTTCCTTACTAAGAGACCAAGTGCCCAACAACTTTCCATCATCTGAAATAATCTGTGTGGCAAACTTCAGGTTCGGATTTTCCAATTCCTCTACCGGAGGGACATAACCTATTTTTCCATTGGCAATGGCCGCAAAAACAATCGCCACAGTCAGCATACACAAAAGGACAAATGCCCACAATACATATATGAATATTTTTCTCATACGTTATTATATTCTTTGATTCGTTCTGTTGAAGTCGCAAATTTACGGAATTTATCCGAAATAATGGTTCATTTTTCACAATATCCTGAGAAATGCGAAAACATCGCCCGAAATCTGAATAAAACGGTGGTATTTTTATTTTTTTTACCTACCTTTGAACTCCGGTATTATAAAAGTAATCAAAAACAGCTAACATGGAAAATAGAAGTTTAGTTACTATCGCCGAACATTCCAAAGAGAAAATCCTGTATCTTCTGGAAATGGCAAAAGAGTTTGAAAAGAAACCTAACCGCCGCCTTCTGGCTGAAAAAGTAGTTGCAACCTTGTTTTTTGAACCTTCCACTCGTACGCGCCTGAGCTTTGAAACAGCCGCGAACCGCCTAGGGGCAAGAGTCATCGGATTCACAGACCCGAAAGTGACCAGTTCTTCAAAAGGAGAAACACTGAAAGACACCATCATGATGGTCAGCAACTATGCCGATATCATCGTAATGAGACACTATCTGGAAGGTGCTGCACGATATGCCAGCGAGGTAGCTCCTGTACCTATCGTCAATGCAGGAGACGGAGCCAATCAACATCCTTCGCAAACCATGCTCGACTTATACTCTATTTATAAAACTCAAGGCACACTGGAAAACCTAAACATCTATCTGGTAGGTGACCTGAAGTACGGAAGAACTGTTCATTCCCTTTTGATGGCCATGCGTCACTTCAATCCTACTTTCCATTTTATTGCTCCGGATGAGTTGAAAATGCCGGACGAGTACAAGCTGTATTGCCAAGAGCATCACATCAAATACGTTGAACATACCGATTTTACAGAAGAAACTATTTCCGACGCAGATATCCTCTATATGACACGTGTACAGCGTGAACGTTTTACCGATCTGATGGAATATGAAAGAGTAAAGGACGTGTACATTCTGAACAATAAAATGCTGGAACATACACGGCCCAACCTGCGAATTCTTCACCCACTACCCCGCGTAAATGAAATTACTTACGACGTAGATGATAATCCTAAAGCTTACTATTTCCAACAAGCTAAAAATGGTCTTTATGCACGTCAAGCTATTCTATGTGATGTACTAGGTATTACACTTGACCAAGTAAAAGCTGACACTGAAAAATAATCCGGAAAAACATTCAATTCAAGTAACTATGAGTGAGAAAAAAGAATTACAAGTAGCCGCTCTCAAAAACGGTACGGTTATCGACCATATACCATCTGATAAATTATTTACGGTTGTCTCCCTGCTGAATCTACAGGATGAAGACGCCAACATTACAATCGGCAACAACTTTGAAAGCAAGAAACTCGGGAAAAAAGGAATTATCAAAATAGCCGACCGTTTCTTTACAGAAGAAGAAATCAGCCGACTGTCAGTTGTTGCTTCCAATATCAAACTAAACATCATCCGTGACTATGAAGTAGTGGAAAAGAAAGAAGTTGTAATGCCCGATGAATTGAAAGGTATTGTAAAATGCAATAATCCCAAATGCATCAGCAACAACGAACCGATGCAAACTTGGTTTCATGTAATCGACAAGGAGAAAGGACTCCTGAAATGTCATTACTGTGAAAAGGAACAGCAGAAAGACAATATCAAACTTCTGTAAGCATGAAGCAGGACTGGAAACCAGGAACCATGATTTATCCACTTCCAGCTGCCTTGGTTACATGCGGGAGCTGTGAAGAAGAATACAACATTATTACCGTAGCGTGGGTAGGTACAATTTGTACCAACCCGCCTATGTGTTATATTTCTGTCAGGCCAGAGCGATACTCCTATTCTATTTTGAAAAAGAATATGGAGTTTGTCATCAACCTAACCACAAAAGACATGGCTTTTGCGACAGACTGGTGCGGAGTACGCTCAGGAAAAGATTACAATAAGTTTCAGGAAATGAAACTTACACCCGGAAAATCCAGTATGGTACAAGCTCCTTACATTGAAGAATCACCACTCTGCATTGAATGTCGGGTGAAAGAAGTGATAAGCTTGGGATCACACCACATGTTCATCGCAGATGTGGTAAACGTAAAAGCTGACGAAAAATACCTGAACACTGAAACCGGGAAATTTGAACTGGCACGTGCCAACCTATTGGTTTATGCCCATGGAGGCTATTACGAACTAGGAGAGAAAATTGGAAAGTTCGGATGGTCAGTAGAAAAAAAGAATAAATAAAAGAATGATAAGAAAAGTCGTATTCACTGTCATAGGAACTGGAATGCTAGCCATTTGCGACCTGCAAGCACAAGCCATGCTCACGCCTATGGTCACGCTGAAACAGCCCCGTTTCAACGTGGGAGTGAAAGCCGGCTTTAATTCCTCCATGTTCTTTACAGATGAAATATCCATCAATGGTAAGAAACTGGAAATGGCGCAAAACAACTACAAAGTAGGCTACCTAGCTGCCGTATTCTGCCGATTTAATCTAAAGAAACACCATTTTATTCAACCAGAATTTTCCTGCAACATCACACAAGGCAGCGTGTCTATTCCGTTCACGCTGGCCAACTCGGAGCTCCTCAAAGAAAATGCATTGATAAAGAAAAAAACAACTACACTTGATATTCCCATTTTATATGGATATAAATTCATTGATGTACATCCCTATGGAATGGCTTTCTTTATCGGGCCTAAAATTACCTGGATATGGAAACAGCACAGTTCTACCGAATTCACTGGCTTTTATCAACAAGAAATCAAAGAAGAACAACACCCGCTCCAATACAGCGGAGTAATAGGATTGGCTGTCAACGTGTCGAACATTTTTTTTGATTTCCGTTATGAAATCGGTCTGCATAACACCATACGGTCAATGACCTATAACTCCAACCTCACTGAATCTCCATACAATGAAGGAAAGATTCAGCTTCAGCAGCGGAAAAACATACTTAGTTTTTCCGTAGGAGTAATTTTTTGACATGAGAGTTTTCACTTTAAAAGAATATATCATGAAACGAGACGATTCAATTTTTAACATTATTGAAAAAGAACATCAGAGACAGCTGAAAGGTATCGAACTGATTGCTTCTGAGAATTTCGTAAGCGAACAAGTCATGCAAGCCATGGGCTCCTGCCTAACCAACAAATATGCGGAAGGATATCCAGGAAAAAGATATTATGGAGGATGCGAGGTTGTAGACCAAAGTGAACAATTGGCCATCGACCGTATCAAGCAGATCTTCGGAGCAGAATGGGCCAACGTTCAGCCTCATTCTGGAGCACAAGCCAATGCAGCCGTCTTCCTGGCAGTACTGAATCCTGGCGACAAATTCATGGGATTGAACTTAGCTCATGGAGGTCATCTGTCACATGGATCTTCGGTCAATACCTCTGGCATTTTATACACCCCCTGTGAATATAACCTGAACAAAGAAACAGGTCGTGTTGACTATGACCAAATGGAAGAAATAGCCTTGAGAGAACATCCGAAATTGATTGTCGGTGGAGGTTCTGCTTACTCACGCGAATGGGACTACAAACGGATGCGTGACATTGCTGACAAAGTAGGTGCTCTACTGATGATTGATATGGCCCACCCTGCTGGATTGATTGCAGCCGGCTTGCTTGACAATCCGGTGGAATATGCGCATATCGTCACTTCTACAACACACAAGACTTTGCGTGGGCCACGTGGCGGCATTATTTTGATGGGTAAAGATTTTCCGAATCCATGGGGAAAGAAAACGCCGAAGGGAGAAATCAAAATGATGTCACAATTACTGGATTCAGCGGTATTCCCCGGAATTCAGGGAGGCCCATTGGAACATGTCATCGCAGCCAAAGCTGTCGCTTTCTACGAGTGTATGCAACCAGAATACAAGGAATATCAAATTCAAGTACAGAAGAACGCCCGTGTGCTTGCACAAGCTTTAATGGACCGTGGCTTTACCATTGTATCAGGAGGCACTGACAACCACTCCATGCTAGTGGACCTGCGTACAAAATATCCAGACCTGACCGGAAAGGTGGCAGAAAAAGCACTGGTTGCTGCCGACATTACAGTCAACAAAAACATGGTACCTTTCGACACACGTTCTGCATTCCAGACTTCTGGAATCCGTCTGGGAACTCCAGCTATCACTACTCGTGGAGCAAAGGAAGACCTGATGTATGAAATTGCGGAAATGATTGAAACAGTTTTGTCTAATGTAGACAACGAAGAAATAATTGCTTCTGTACGCCATCGCGTGAACGAAACTATGAAAAATTATCCTATATTTGCATATTAACTAAACGAAAAAAAGAAATGAAAACAATGAATTCTATGGCTATCTTACTGAGCGCATGCTTAGTATTTAGCAGTTGTGGTATGACAAATACGGCCAAAGGTGGATTACTCGGAGGAGGTAGCGGTGCTGCATTAGGTGCATTGGTAGGTGGAGTCATCGGCCATGGTAAAGGAGCAGCTATCGGTGCCGCTGTAGGTGCAGCAGTGGGTACTGGTGCAGGTGTACTGATTGGAAAGAAGATGGATAAAGCTGCCGCACAAGCAGAACAGATTGAAGGAGCACAAGTAGAACAAGTTACTGACAACAACGGATTGCAGGCCGTAAAGGTCACTTTCGATTCAGGTATCCTGTTCAACACCAGCAGTGCCACTCTGAGCAGTTCTGCCAAATCAGCCTTGAGCAAATTTGCCAACAATGTGCTCAATCAGAACAAAGATATGGACGTAGCAATTTACGGATATACGGACAACACAGGATGGAAAAACAGCACTGCAGAACAGAGCAAACAGAAAAACCTCGACCTCTCACAGGAACGTGCACAGAGCGTATCCAGCTACCTGCTGGGATGTGGCGCTTCTTCCAGCCAAATTAAGTCTGTAACCGGTATGGGTGAAGAAAATCCAATAGCGGACAACTCCACCGAAACCGGGCGTCAACAAAATCGTCGTGTAGAAGTTTACATGTATGCCAGCCAACAAATGATTCAGCAGGCAGAAGCTGGAACACTTCAGTAAACACACCTTTCAAAAGTCTATAAACAAATTATGCCGGGTCTGTCAGGCCCGGCATAATTTTCATATAAAACATTCACACAAAACATGAATAAAAAACGGATATTAAAATACCTTCGCAACTTGATTATCTTCTTCTTTGCTTCTTCCATCCTCTCAGTCGTTGCATTGAAGTTTATTCCAGTCTACATTACTCCGTTGATGGTAATACGAAGCGTAGAGCAACTGGCGCAAGGTGAAAAAATTGTAATGAAACATCACTGGGTACCTAAAGAAAAAATCTCACGCCATCTCCCCATGGCCGTCATAGCCTCAGAAGATAACCGATTTGCCAGCCACAATGGATTTGATTTCAAGGAAATCAGTAAAGCCATGAAAGAGAACAAAAAACGTAAAAAAGCCAGAGGAGCCAGCACTATTAGCCAACAGACTGCCAAGAATGTATTTCTATGGCCTTCTTCTTCATGGGTAAGAAAAGGGTTCGAAGCATACTTCACGGTATTAATCGAGCTAATTTGGGACAAAGAAAGAATTATGGAAGTCTACTTGAATTCCATTGAAATGGGCAACGGTATTTACGGAGCAGAAGCTGTAGCAAAGTCGCATTTCCATACCACAGCTGCCCAACTCACACGCAAGCAATGCGCACTCATCGCCGCCAGCCTTCCGAATCCGCGCAAATTTAATTCAGGAAAACCCAGTTCTTACATGTACAAGCGTCAACGAAAAATCATGTACTTGATGAAATGCATCCCTCCCTTTCCCGAAAAACGGTAAAAGGCATCAGGGATGCTCTGGATCTCCCTTTAATATAGGAAGCGTAATCTGATATTTCACTGCTAGAATACGAGTGACAAATACCGTCATACCGCCCATAATCTGTGACAGCACGGCATCCATGTCTAATCGCAGACAAATCCAATAAACAAGACCGCCAATGACACAAGCCATAGCATAAATCTCTTTGCGGAATATCAACGGTATCTCATTAATAAAAATGTCACGTAACACACCTCCTGCTGCACCAGTAATACTACCCATCAAAATAGCAATCCAAAAAGGATATCCCAATGTATAGGCTTTACTGAAACCCACAATGGTAAACAAGGCCAAACCAATGGTATCAAACAGGAAAAAAGTATTGTTCAGACGAATCACATATTTTCCAAATAGAATGACAAAAAACATCGCAAAAGCTGTACATATCAAGTACATGGGGTCGGTCATCCAACCCGGAGTCACATCCAACAAAAGATCACGAATTGTTCCTCCACCGATGGCTGTCGCCAAACCGACTACATAAGCACCAAACCAGTCAAACCGCTTAGCGGAGGCCAGACGAATCCCACTGATAGCAAAAGCGAACGTTCCTATAAAATCCAGAACTGTTACAAACGAAGGCATCTGAAATAATTCCATATCAAATTCTAAAAGAAGTTTTTACCATGTATAGCTCAAACCAAAACTGAGAAGCTCCTGCAATTGGAAATAACTGGCATCTTCTTCCCGTGCAACTCCGTCATCAAATCGCCCGTGTACAAAAAGTTTTGTAGAAAGATACTTGTTCACCGAAAATGTAAAAGTATTCTCCCATTCAGCCAATACCTTCTCATAGTTGGTCGTATAAGAAAGACGTGATTCCCACATCAGAGCCGAAAACACCTTCCATTTCAAGGTAGTCTCCAAACGAGAACCCCATACGCTTTCACGCTTATGTCCTTCTTTAATATTAAACTTTGTAGGATCAACTCTATCGCTAGCTACACTATAAAGCGTGTAGTTAAGCGGATTAACCAGCACAGACAAATTGCAGACACCGTCTTTTACATACTTATAATCCATACCTAAACCAACATTCAACTCGGCTGGAGAAAAGAAAGCAGATACGAGATTGTCTGAATTTGTATCATAATTTGAGAAGAACTGTGTCTTGAATTCTGCCGACAACGTATAATACCACGTACTGAAAGCCTTATAGCCCAACTTCGAACTCAGTCGGAGCAAGTCATTGTTAGCCTTATAGCTATGCACCGTATCCGAAGGAGCCGTTATAAAACCCAGTTTCCATTCTATCTTGTTTTCAAACTGAACACGCTGTCTGTCATCGTAATTAGCCTGCCAAGTAAAGCCTGAAAGCAAAGACTTCGTACTTTCTCCACCCTTATACCAGTTGGCAGATATGTAGTTTTGCGAGAACTGCAAATACCCGTTCCCTCCCAAGGTCCAAAAATTAGGTTTGATTACCAACAAATCTTTCTCAGACACCCGGTTAGGCAACTCATCATTTTGCATCATATCCAGCAAGTTTTCTTTTCGAGGCTGATCAATAATCACATCTCCATAAATCGGTTTCAACCCTTCCAGGTTATCCTCATTTTGTTTGACCAACTGAGGATAAGTTAAATAAAAAGAAAGCAATTGACGATTGATATATCGGTCTACCTTTTCCGTATGACACAGATTCTTCACCTGAGGCAGAGACTTCATCCATTCATTTTCCTCTTTTATAAAAGGTATTCTTGGTTTCCAGTCAGAAATACTGAACGCCTGTTCAATCGGTTCCTCATAATAAGTCGCAGGCATGGAGAGTTTATAGTAATCCGGGTTAGAACGAATTCCTGTAATCAACAGATAAATATCGTCCCAACGTTCCAGTTTCGCGTCATAATCCTTTCGGAAATCCTGAACCAGTTGATTGAAATTTCGTACCTGCATAGAAGGTATATCCGATGTAATTCTAGCCATTGAAGCAATCCCGGCCTTTTTTTTTATCCCCCCAGCAGAACGAGAGGTCACCCCAGCCGAATCTACTGCATTTGTCAAAGTATCAGCTGGAATCGCATCCACTTGTGCAGCCAATCCGCTACACATTAAAGTCAATATTCCCAAAAGAATCGATTTTTTCATTTCATTTCATGCTTAAAACCTGTGCAAAAGTACGATTTATTTCTCTAAAAACCGCTTTACCTAACAGTAATTACACAATAAAACAAATTTACTATTCCTTTGGTTTGAATCCACCCGCATGAAACTAGTGAAAACCCAAGGATATTCCATGCAAAATAAGGTTTTACCCCCTCTTACTTTTGTGGGTTCAGCTTTTTTTTATAATTTTGCAACTTTGAAGAAGTAGTTCTTCGTGTCAGAAGGCAGGTATCTTCAGACATATATAATTTAGAATCAAATTTTTAAATATTCATATTGTGGCAGAAACAAAGTATATTTTCGTAACAGGTGGTGTAGCCTCTTCATTGGGAAAAGGAATCATCTCATCATCTATCGGTAAGTTGCTGCAGGCCAGAGGCTACAGCGTAACCATCCAGAAGTTTGACCCGTATATCAACATCGATCCGGGAACTCTGAACCCTTATGAACACGGAGAATGCTACGTAACCGTAGACGGGCACGAAGCCGACCTCGACTTGGGACACTATGAACGATTCTTGGGTATCCAGACCACCAAAGCCAACAACATTACTACCGGCCGTATCTACAAGAGTGTAATTGACAAGGAACGCCGGGGTGACTATCTGGGTAAGACCATCCAGATTATCCCTCACATCACCGATGAAATCAAACGCAATGTCAAACTGCTGGGTAACAAGTACAAATTCGACTTTGTTATCACTGAAATCGGAGGAACAGTGGGTGATATCGAATCACTCCCTTATTTGGAAAGTATCCGCCAGCTGAAAAGGGAGCTGGGCAAAAACGCTTTGTGCGTACACCTTACCTACGTGCCTTATCTGGCTGCCGCCGGAGAGCTGAAGACCAAGCCGACCCAGCACTCTGTCAAGGAACTCCAGTCAGTAGGTATCCAGCCGGACATTCTGGTGTTGCGTACCGAACACGAACTGAGCACGAACCTGCGCAAGAAAGTCGCTTTGTTCTGTAACGTAGACGAAAGCGCCGTTATCCAGTCTATGGATATGCCAACCATCTACGAAGTACCTTTGCGTATGCAGGAACAGAAGCTTGATGTCACCATTCTGGAAAAGATGGGACTTCCGGTAGGCGAAACCCCGACCCTCGGCCCGTGGAGAGACTTCCTGAACCGCCGTCACAATGCCACTGAAAAGGTAAAAATCGGTCTGGTAGGAAAATACGATTTGCAGGACGCCTACAAATCTATCCTCGAAGCCCTTTCACAGGCGGCTACCTACAACGACCGCAAGGCAGACATCCACTTCATCAACAGTGAGAACCTGACAGAAGAAAACATTGAAGAAAAGCTGAAAGACATGGACGGAGTTATCATCTGTCCGGGATTCGGCCAGCGCGGTATCGAAGGTAAGTTCATCGCCATCAAATATTGCCGTACACACAACGTGCCGACCTTCGGTATCTGTTTGGGTATGCAGTGCATGGCCATCGAATTTGCCCGCGATGTACTGGGTTATGCCGATGCCAACAGCCGCGAGATGGACGAAAAGACTCCGCACAATGTCATCGACATCATGGAGGAACAGAAATCCATCACCAACATGGGAGGTACCATGCGTTTGGGAGCTTACGAATGTGTCATCGACCCGACTTCCAAAACGTATCAGGCTTACCAGAGCGAACACATTCAGGAACGCCACCGTCATCGTTACGAATTCAACAACAGCTACAAGGAAGAATTCGAAAAGGCCGGCATGAAGTGCGTAGGTATCAATCCGGAATCAGACCTGGTGGAAATCATCGAAATCCCGACCCTGAAATGGTTCATCGGTACACAGTTCCATCCGGAATACAGCAGTACGGTACTGAAACCCCATCCGTTGTTCCTGTCCTTCATCAAGGCAGCCATCAACAAGTAAGTCAAAAATAACATTGTAAAGAAACAGAAATGGACAAAAACACGTTAGTGGGCTTTGTCCTGATTGGAGCGGTGATTGTAGGTTTTGGTATCTACAACCGCCCCAGCCAGGAAGAAAGAGCACGCGCACAGCACTATCAAGACTCTATCCAGCAGGTCATCAAGCAACAGCAGGAAGTACAGGAGAAAAAGGCCGCGGCAGCCGTTGAAGCTGCACGTCCGGACAGTTCCTCCCTCTTCTTCCAGTCTGCACAAGGTACGGAACAGTTCACCGTACTGGAAAACGACTTGGTGCAGCTGACCTTCTCCAACAAAGGTGGACGGGTAAGCAAGGCCCTGTTGAAAGAGTATAAAGACCAGAAGAAACAGCCGCTCGTTCTTTTCGACGGAAAAGATGCTTCCATGAATTTCGGCTTCGAAGGAAAGGGAGAAAACATCCTGAGCGACCAGATGTATTTCGAGGCAACCAACGTGACCGACTCCACCGTAACCATGCGGTTGAACGCGGCCAACGGCGGACACCTGGACTTCAACTACCGCTTGCTGCCAAACTCCTACATGGTGGACTTCACCATCCAGGCCAGCGGCTTGCAGAATTTCTTCTCTCCTTCCACCAAGACGATGAGCATCGAATGGAAACAGCGGGCCCGCCAGATGGAGAAAGGCTACAACTTCGAACAGCGTTACACCTCGCTGACCTATAAGCCGGTGGACGACAGCTTCGACTACCTGAGCGAGACAAAGGATGCCAAAGAAACCATTCCGGAAGCTCTCGACTGGGTAGCCTTCAAGAACCAGTATTTCTCTTGCGTCTTCATGGCAGAGCAGAACTTCGACAATGCTACCCTCGAATCCAAGATGGAACAGCAAGGCAGCGGTTATATGAAAAACTATACTGCCGACATGAAAACGGCTTTCGACCCGACGGGTGCCAAGGCCTCACACCTACAGTTCTACTTCGGCCCGAACCACTTCAAAACTTTGCTTGCCAGCAACGACTTGAGCTTTAAGGACAAAGACCAGGAGCTGGAAGATTTGGTCTACCTGGGATGGCCGATTATCCGACTCATCAACCGCTGGTTTACCATCAACCTATTCGACTGGCTGTCGGGTTGGGGACTGAGCATGGGTATGGTAATCCTGCTCATGACTATCATCGTCAAGGTACTGGTACTTCCTACTACTTGGAAGTCCTTCATTTCCTCGGCCAAGATGCGTGCCCTAAAACCGTATGTGGATAAAATCAATGCCAAATACCCGAAACAGGAAGATGCCCTGAAAAAACAGCAGGAAACCATGGCCCTCTACCGACAGTACAATGTCAGCCCGATGGGAGGCTGTCTGCCGATGCTGTTGCAGACACCGGTGTTCATGGCTCTCTTCTTCTTCGTGCCGAATGCCATCGAGCTTCGCCAGCAAGGATTCCTGTGGGCAACCGACCTCTCGGCATACGATGACCTGATTAGCTGGAGCTACCACATTCCGTTGCTGGGTAACCACCTGAGCTTATTCTGTCTGTTGTTCAGCATCACCACAGTCTTGAACCAGATAATCATGATGAAGCAGCAGGACATGGGCAACAACCCGCAGATGGCTGCCATGAAATGGATGATGTACATCATGCCCGTGATGTTCTTCTTCATCTTCAACGACTATGCATCGGGATTGAGCTACTACTACTTCATCTCCGGTCTGATTGGTATCATCACCATGTGGATTATGCGCCGTATGACCGACGAGAAGAAACTGCTCGCCCAGCTGGAAGCCAACAAGAAGGAACCTTCACAGCAGAAAGCCAGCGGACTGATGGCCAAACTGGAAGCCCTGCAGAAAGAACAGGAACGCTTGCAGAAAGAACGTCAGGAACATATGAACAAAAAGAAATAAAAATATCCTGAAAAGGAACAGAAAGAGCGGAACAGGAAGGCCATCAGAAGCCTTTCGTTCCGCTCTTTTTCTTTCTGTCTTCTCTTTTTCCATTTATTATCTTACCTTTGCACAACGGAAACGTGCACAAAGACACGCATCATCTAAAAACTAAAAATAAAGACATGAAAAAAACAGATTTAATGAACATGACTGCGGCCGTATTGATGGCTTCAGCTCCGATGGCTGCCGTACAGGCAGAAGGAACTGACGCACCTTTCATCGGCAAGCAGGAAATTACTGTGAAAGACGGACGGATGACCCCGGAAACCCTGTGGGCCATGGGACGTATCGGAAGCTCTTGTGTGTCTCCCGACGGAAAGAAGATTGCTTACACCGTATCCTACTACAGCGTGAAGCTGAACAAGGGACATCAGGTAATCTATGTGATGAACGCCGACGGCTCCGACAACAAGCTGCTGACGACCTCTGCCGACAGCGAAGGCGAACCGGCATGGATTAAAGGCGGAAGCAAACTGGCCTTTATCACGAAAGGACAGATTTGGGAAATGAATCCCGACGGAACCGGACGCCAGCAGCTCTCAGACTATGCAGGCGGCATCGACGGATTCAAGTTCTCTCCCGACGGCACCAAAGTGCTTTTCATCTCACAAGTGAAATATGGCGAACGTACTGCCGGCAAATACCCCGACCTAGACAAAGCCAGCGGAAAAGTCATCGACGACCTGATGTACAAGCACTGGGATGAATGGGTAGAAACCGTTCCCCATCCGTTCGTGGCTTCCTTTACCGACAATAAAATAGGTGAAGCCACCGACATCCTGGCCGGTGAGCCCTACGAATCGCCGATGAAACCTTTCGGCGGCATCGAACAGCTCGCATGGAGCCCCGACTCCAAGTCTGTGGCCTACACCTGCCGCAAAAAGACCGGAAAGGATTATGCCGTATCCACCGATTCGGACATCTATTTATACAATGTGGAAACCAAGCAGACCCGCAACCTCTGCAAGGAAGATGTCACCGACAAGAACATGGGTTACGACACTAACCCGCAGTTCTCTCCCGATGGAAAGAACATCGCCTGGCAAAGCATGGAACGCGACGGATACGAAAGCGACCGCAACCGTCTCTGCGTGATGGACCTGAACAGCGGAAAGAAAACCTACGTGACCGAAGCCTTCCAGTCGGGCGTGGACAGTTACTGCTGGGCACCCGACAACAAGACCCTCTACTTCACAGGCGTGTGGCATGCCACCAGCATGATTCACAGCACCAACCTGAAAGGGGAAGTGAAACAGCTCACCGACGGCATGTATGACTATGCTTCCGTGGCCATGCTGAACGAAAAGCAACTGCTCACCACCCGCCACTCCCTGAGCGAAGCCGACGAGCTGTTTACGGTCGACCTGAAAAAGAAAAACGAAGTGACCCGTATCACGAAAGAAAACGACCACATCTTCAGCCAGCTGAAACTGGGCAAGGTTGAGCCCCGCTGGACCAAGACCGTCGACGGAAAAGACATGCTCTCATGGGTGGTTTATCCGGTCAACTTCGACCCGAACAAGAAATACCCCACCCTCCTGTTCTGTGAAGGAGGACCGCAAAGCCCCGTCAGCCAGTTCTGGAGCTACCGCTGGAACTTGCAGATCATGGCCGCCAACGACTATATCATCATTGCCCCCAACCGTCGCGGACTGCCGGGATTCGGTATGGAATGGCTGGAAGAAATCAGCACCAACTATGGCGGCCACTGCATGGACGACTACCTGAGCGCCATCGATGACATCGCCAAGGAACCCTATGTGGACAAAGACCGTCTGGGATGCGTGGGAGCCAGCTTCGGAGGCTACTCAGTATACTGGTTGGCCGGACACCACAACAAGCGCTTCAAAGCCTTCATTGCCCACGATGGTTTCTTCAACATGGAACAGCAGTATCTCGAAACCGAGGAACTCTGGTTCACCAACTGGGATTTGGGTGGTCCGTACTGGGACAAGAGTAACCCGGCCGTACAGCGCAGCTACGCCAACTCTCCCCATCTGTTCGTAGACAAATGGGACACCCCGATTCTCTGCATCCACGGCGAGAAAGACTACCGCATCCTGGCTTCACAGGGTATGGCCGCGTTCAACGCCGCCAAGCTGAGAGGCATCCCTGCCGAACTGCTGATTTTCCCGGATGAGAACCACTGGGTATTGAAACCACAGAACGGAATTCTCTGGCAACGTACCTTCTTCAACTGGCTTGACCGCTGGCTGAAGCCGCAAAAATAACCTATAAAACCTTTCCGGACACCTTTACGTCATGTTTTTTCACGAAATTTGCAGAAAAGAGGTGTCCGGATTTGCATATTAAAATAAAAAGTCATACCTTTGCATCGCTTTTGAGAAAGACACTTCGGGGTGTAGCGCAGTCCGGTTAGCGCACCTGCTTTGGGAGCAGGGGGTCGTGGGTTCGAATCCCGCTACCCCGACAGAAGTCAAAAAAGTAAAAGTTATTACAAACGTTCGGGGTGTAGCGCAGTCCGGTTAGCGCACCTGCTTTGGGAGCAGGGGGTCGTGGGTTCGAATCCCGCTACCCCGACAAGAAGAAAGGCAATTTATCTGACATGATAAGTTGCTTTTTTTATTTTTCATATTGTCAGATTGCCAAAAACATCGATATTCCCGTTTCAATATTCGCCTGAACATTGCCATTAGCAACAAGAAAATAATGCACAAAACAGTTTGCAGCTTCCAAACGAACCACCATCCGCGAAATAATTTGCGGAAAATTTTCTTCACTCAATAACTCTCGTTCGTAAAAAAGCCAAAGAGTTTTCCCTAATCTATAAGCCTTTACATATTTCAGCATAGCATTTACTCTTTCAGCCAAGTCCTGAAGTGGCATGCTCCTTCCCGACTCACCGTCACACACACAAGGAACAGAAATATTCAAAAAATCTTCATCTTCACTATTGGGAATATAAAGAAGATTAGTACCTTCACAACTAAAGCCATACCCCATCTCGTCTGTTTTTATTAATGAAAAACCCAACTGCTTAAATGCATCAAGTATCTTTTCTTTCATAGTTGTTTATTTTGTAATAAATGTTTATGTTAATTCAAATAATCGACTTTACTTCTTTATTTCCGCACTGTCGATTCTACGTGCGATTACATATCAAAATACCTTGTTAGTATCTCTAAAACCCTCTCTGCAACAACGACAAACCATACGTAAACAATCGCATCAATTTTCTTATGTGTAATAATTTAAATTTCCCTTATTTACTTTATATTCCTAAGAACAAAAAATGAAACCTACCTCCACCTAAAAAACAATTAACTTATATAATATAAAAATATTAAAATATAAATTTAACTTATATAATTCGAAGATAATGAAACATACACAGAAATGCAACTTACAAAAACACAAATAAAGGCTATCCGTGTTATATTCATGCTCAACTGGTAAAAAAGCACTATCACATGGATAGTTATTTTAAACGATTAAGATCAAAATCACCACGAACTCAGAGAACTTATACGACTATAAAACAAGTTTATACAACATAATGCCCCACCAAGCATCACATGGCAACTTTTTGAAATAAATATACATCTTGATACGATACACCTATCCGTATCCAATCTTTCAGAATCGCACATTCCACGTAACCTGCGGATAAGAACAATTTTCTACTTGCCACATTCCCCGCCGGGATATAGGCATATAACTGATGCAAACCAAGCTGCTTAAAGCAATGAGCCTCCATCAAATCGAGGGCCTTTCCTGCTATCCCCTTTCCCCTCAAGTCTTTCCGTATAACCAGCCCTACCTCCGCACGATTATGGCGCACATCAAACGAAAATACATCAATGATACCCGCCACTTCACACTCTCCTTGTACAATCATTAAGCGCAACTGTCCATCGACATATAAATTATTTTGGTTCTCAGCTATATAACGTTTCAGCTGAAAGCGAGAATAAGGACCGGTAGCTGTCCCTAATTCCCAAAGTTCAGCATCATTCTCAAAAGATAGAATTACCTCCAAATCTTCCGGCTCCGGCGCCCTGAGCCTAATAGTCTCTTTATTCTCCATAAGCCACTCATTTTTGGTCTCCATCTATCTCCAAATCCAGTTCCCGCATCAACCTTCTACGCCCCGGCACACAAAAAAGCGAAGCTACCAACAGCATTCCCACACACAACAAACTTGTCAGATTAAGCGTTGTATAATATACTGTCAGATTAAACAATACCGGAGCCCCTAGCATAGCCAGCCGAATTTCACACCAGCGACGATAGCTCACCAGTGCTTCCGGTAATGACAACTGCCGCACATAGCGTGTCAATGAAAGGCTGAACATACGTAACGAAAGAGGTATCAGACAGACAGCCAACAAAATGCCCACCGTCTGAAGGATATATTCTGCTCGCACATCACCCACCAAGCTACCCTGAGGAAAAACATCTGTTTCATACAACACACACCATACGACAGCAAAAATCCACCACAAGGCAAACTCTACTTCCAACAACCGAAGCAAACAAGATATTTTCTTTTCCATCACACATTCTTTTTAAATGGTTCCTGTAAAAGCGACACGATTCACGATAGACCGCCCTAACGTCACTTCATCTGTATACTGCAATTCATCACCAATAGATATCCCCCTGGCAATCATGGTTATTTTCACCTCACAACCTGCCAGTTTACGAAAAATATAGAAATTGGTCGTATCGCCTTCCATGGTAGAACTCAATGCCAGAATGACCTCCTTGACCGTACCTTCCTTGACACGGTTTACCAAACTCTCGATTTCCAAATCGGAAGGACCTATACCATCCATGGGAGAAATCACGCCCCCAAGCACATGATACAACCCATGATACTGCTGGGTATTCTCTACCGCCATCACGTCGCGTATATTTTCTACCACACATACAGTCGTTGCATCACGCAAAGGGTTAGAACAGATACGGCACACGTCGGTGTCGGAAATATTGTGACACACCTTACAATATTTTACTTCTTTCTTTAAAGTGGAAATCGCATTGCTGAAAGCTTCCACCGTAGCATTATCCTGGCGTAACAGATGCAGTACCAGACGCATGGCAGTTTTCCGCCCGATTCCAGGAAGTTTAGCAAACTCTCCCACTGCCTTTTCCAGCAAAACTGAAGGATATTGTTGATTCATTCTTTATGATTACTTTTCTTACAAAAGGCAAAAATACAGATAAAATCCTTTAGCTGTATGCGGCAAAAGAGAAAAACAATTACCTTTGTATCAAACAACTCAAATTCGACCTATGGACATTACCAGCGCAGAGTTTGTCGTAAGCAACTCACGGGCCGACATGTGCCCCCAAACCCATTTACCGGAATACGCCTTTATCGGACGCTCCAACGTGGGAAAATCAAGTCTCATCAACATGCTGACCAAAAATCCCAAACTGGCCATGACCTCATCTACGCCAGGAAAGACTTTGCTTATCAATCATTTTCTGATCAACAAAGAATGGTATCTAGTCGACCTTCCTGGATATGGCTATGCACAGCGGGGAAAAAAAATGATGGAAAAAATCCAAAAACTCATCGAATACTATGTACTCGATCGGGAACAATTGACCTGCCTCTTCGTCCTCGTAGATAGCCGACTTGACCCACAACGTATTGATTTAGAATTTATTGAATGGTTAGGAGAAAATGGAATTCCTTTTGCACTGATTTTTACCAAAGCTGACAAACAAAGTGCCGGAAAAACCAAAGTCAACGTCAACCGTTATCTGGAGAAACTGAAAGAACAATGGGAAGAGCTTCCCCCTTATTTTGTATCCTCTTCAGAAAACAAAATTGGACGAGAAGAGATTCTGAATTATATCGAACAGATTAACCATTCGATCAAAGAACAGGCAGAATAAAAGGATCTCCTCAAAATGGCATAAGTCACTTTGAGGAGATTTTATTTTACAGACAACTCAATCATCAACGGGAGAATCCGATGTTCCCATTCTTATCTATATCCAGATGTACATTATAGCATGATGCCCCATCGGGAATACAAAGTGTTGCCACATAACGATAACCTTTCCCGTCTACCCTTACAAAATCCATATCACTTAGAATGGCATTACTCAGGAAATCTGCTGGCACCACCCGTTCAAACATTTCTTTCTTGATATCCTTGGAAAACAAGCGTTCCTTCCCTTTGTACACACAAATATGAATAATGTTGTCGTAGTATATATTCTCCACCGGAAGTCCTTCCTCACTGATACTCAGCAGGGTCACCCTTTTCTTGGTAGGATTAATATAGGCATATCCACGATAACGTTCTCCGTCATAAAGAATGACCGAATCCTTCTCAAAAACTTCGCTTTCAGTTTCACGGACCGGTACCACCGTTCCAAAAGAAAGCGTATCCGATTCGGCTTTATGCAAACTCACCACCTCCCCAATCGATGTCCGATAACGCAGGCTATACACTTTCTGCTCTTCAATAAGATAATGAATGGGCTGTGCACTATATACAATCATCGTATCATGACGTATCGTAAACGGCATAGGAGCATTTATCTGACTGGAATAATAAATACTGTCACCCTGAACCTTGAACAAAGGCGCTTCTGTATTATCATCCAACCAGATGCCTTGTAACAACCGCATGGCCTCACGGTCTTCCACCTGCTCTTCCGCTCCTTTCTGCTGAGGAGACATACATCCCCACATGAACCCTATCCCCCCAAGAAGCATTATCAAGCCTGATTTCTTCATGTGTCAATGAATCTATAAATTTATTTTCCGATGCAATAGTAAGCTATTCCCAATTCAGAGAGTTCCTGCATGTCATAAATATTTCGCCCGTCAAAAATGACCGGATGGTTCATCGTTTTTTTGATAACTCCCCAAGCCGGCAAACGGAATTCTTTCCATTCCGTCACCATCAGCAAAGCATCTGCATCCAGCAGAGCATCATACATATCACGCGCATAGTAAATGCTATCTCCCAGCCGACGACGAGCTTCATCCATAGCCGCAGGATCGTAAGCCCTGATCTGACAGCCGGCTTCTTTTAGCTTTTTAGTCAACACCAAAGCTGGAGCCTCCCGCATATCGTCTGTTTCCGGTTTAAAAGCCAATCCCCATAAAGCAACCGTCTTCCCTTTCAAATCACCTTGATAATACTTACTGAGTTTACGGAATAGAATATCTTTCTGATCTTCATTGACAGCCTCCACCATTTTCAATACCCGCATGGAGTAACCGTGTTCTTCGGCTGTCTTGATTAAAGCCTTTACATCTTTCGGGAAGCAAGAGCCCCCGTAACCGCATCCCGGATAAAGAAACTTACGTCCGATACGGGTATCCGAACCCAATCCGCTACGTACCATGTTTACATCCGCTCCCACAAGTTCACATAAATTGGCTATGTCATTCATAAAACTAATTCGCGTAGCCAACATCGAATTGGCCGCATACTTTGTCATTTCTGCAGATGGAATATCCATAAAAATCACCCGGAAATTGTTCAGCAAGAAAGGACGATAAAGCTTGCTCATCAAATTACGGGCACGCTCCGACTCCACACCTACCACCACACGGTCGGGAGTCATAAAGTCGTTGATTGCATTCCCTTCTTTGAGAAATTCCGGATTGGAAGCCACATCAAAGTCAATGGATACCCCGCGACGGTCCAGTTCCTCACGAATCACGGTTTTCACTTTTTGTGCCGTCCCCACCGGCACCGTACTCTTCGTCACTACCAGTACATATTTCTTCATGCAACGGCCAATGGTACGAGCCACCTCGAGCACATACTGCAAATCAGCACTTCCATCTTCATTAGGTGGAGTACCTACAGCACTAAACACAATAGACACCTCGTCCAGACAATCGGCCAGCGAAGTAGTAAACCGTAAACGCCCGGCTTTGACATTTCGCTGTACCATATCTTCGAGTCCTGGCTCATAGATAGGAATCTGCCCGTTCTTCAATGCAGCGATTTTTTCTTCATTCGTATCTACACAAATAACATTCGCCCCAGTTTCTGCAAAACATGTCCCCGATACCAAACCTACATATCCGGTCCCAACAATTGCTATATTCATGATGATTAAAGTATTTCTTGCATTTTTCCCCGACAAAATTACAACAAATTTGAATTCAAATCGAAAAATGCCCGCCGAAAGATAACCCTCATAAGAGAAAAATGTATTAATTTTGCAATATGATTGAATTAGCAAAACATATAGAAGTACTATTGCTGGAAAACGACTGCGTCATTGTCCCGGGCCTAGGAGGCTTTATTGCACACAGACGTCAGGCTTCTTTCTCAGAGCACACAGGAGAATTCCAGCCTCCTCTCCGTACCATCGGATTCAATCCTCAACTGGTTATGAACGACGGATTGCTTGTACAGTCGTACATGCAGGCATACAATACAGACTTTCCCGACGCTACACGACGAATTGAAAAGATTGTTACCGAAATGAAAGATCAGCTTTACCAGCAAGGCCAGGTAGAGCTTAAAAACGTGGGTACAATTTATTACAACATGAATGGAGGTTACGCCTTTGAACCGGCAACTTCCTCGTTTTTTACTCCAAGCTTATACGGTCTGGAAAGTTTCACGCTTTCAGCACTTCAACCGATTACGAAACCTTCTGGCTCAGAAAAAGTTCTTCCGGAAATAAAGGTCTCTCACAAGAAACATATTTCCGTACGCCATTGGGCACGTAACATAGTAGCCGTAGCAGCTGCCGTCTGCCTGTTTTTCATTCTTTCTGTACCGGTAGAAAACACCTATATGGACGATGCGAACTATGCTTCCCTTGGATCAGTCAGCATGTTTGATGCCATCCGCAACCAATCGGTTGCCACCAGCATACAAACCCATCAGACAGCTAAATCTCAGAAAGCAATCCAAAAGCAACAGAGCGGTGAAAAAAGAGTTCGCAACAACATCAACACCCTCAAACCTGTAGTAATTAAAACGGAAAAAGTAGCTGCGGATCCTACCGTAGTAAACACCACGAAGAAAAAATCCAAAGCTGTACAGGCTTCCTCCGTAAGAACAAAGGCAAAAGTTGCGGCTGAAGCTACTCCAAAACAAAATCCGATACAACCTACAGCCAATAAGAAAAAAACTTATATTATTGTAGCCAGCCTGACAACTGCCAGTGACGCGCAAAAGGAACTGAAGAAACTCCAACAAAAAGGTTATAAAGACTGTCAGGTACTGGAAACCGACGGACGATTCCGTATTGCATTGGCAAGCTATACAAATGCGGGCGATGCATATAAAAAGGTACAAAATTTGCGTAACCAGGAGGAATTTAAAAGTGCCTGGGTTTTCACTTCAAAATAAATACGTTTTTTAAAACAGATGAAAAGAGTAAGATGCCCCAAATGTGACAATTTCATCCAGTTTGATGAGACTAAATATAAAGAAGGACAGTCACTCGTCTTTATTTGTGACAACTGCAAGAAACAGTTCAGCATCCGTATCGGCAAGTCCAAACTGAACGCAGCCAACCGCAAAGCTGAGGTGGTGGACGAAAAGGAAGGCGTGCAGGACTTCGGCAATGTACTGGCCGTAGAGAACGTGTTTGCCTACAAACAGGTGTTGCCGCTGCATGAAGGCGACAACCTCATCGGACGCCGGTGCAAGGGAAACGACATCGACATTCCCATCGAAAGCAACGACCCGAGCCTGGACCGCCGGCATTGCTACATCAACGTCAAAAAAGACAAACAAGGAAAAATTATTTATACGCTCCGTGACAACGACAGCATCACGGGCACTTTTCTGATGAACGAAATACTGGGCCCGAAAGAGCGCGTCCGCATTGAAGACGGAGCCGTCATTACCCTCGGTGCCACAACCCTGATTCTGAGAGCGGCAGAAGGACAAACGGAAGAATAACCGCCGCACTTATCTTCGTATATACAATTTAGGATAACTATAACACTAACAAACCTTTTACTCAATTATGGCTTTTACAAACAACGTAATGATTGTCCGGCACAAACTGCTGGAAAACCTGGTTGCTTTATGGAAAGAAAATCAATTAGTAGAGAAAATCGACCGCATTCCTCTGGAACTCAGTCCGCGCCGTTCACAACCGGTGGGACGCTGCTGCATCCACAAGGAACGTGCCGTTACCAAATATAAGTTGCTCCCACTGCTGGGTTGGGATATGACCGACGAAACGGATGAGCTGACTCCCCTTTCTGAATATGCTCGCAAGACATTGGCACGCAAGGAAAGAATCAAGGAAAACATTCTTTGCGTCATCGACGAGGCATGTTCTTCCTGCGTGCAGGTGAACTACGAGGTAAGTAACCTTTGCCGGGGTTGTGTGGCCAGAAGCTGCTACATGAACTGTCCGAAAGGTGCCGTACATTTCGACAAGAAAACCGGCCAAGCCCATATTGACCACGACAAGTGTATCAGCTGCGGTATCTGCCACAAGAGCTGTCCGTACCACGCCATCGTGTACATCCCGGTGCCGTGTGAGGAAGCTTGTCCTGTAAAAGCCATCAGCAAAGACGAACATTACATCGAACACATCGACGAAAGCAAGTGCATCTACTGCGGCAAGTGCCTGAATGCCTGCCCCTTCGGTGCTATCTTCGAAATTTCCCAAGTGTTCGATGTACTGGAAGCCATCCGCAAGGGAGAACAGGTGATTGCCATCCCGGCTCCTTCGGTATTGGGCCAGTTCAATGCCACCATCGACCAAGTATACGGGGCATTGAAAGAAATCGGTTTTGCCGATGTGATTGAAGTGGCCGAAGGTGCCATGCATACCACCAGCAACGAAGCGCACGAACTGCTGGAGAAACTGGAAGAAGGACAGAAATTCATGACTACTTCCTGCTGTCCGTCGTACATCGAGCTGGTCAACAAACACATTCCGGCCATGAAGCCTTACGTATCCAGCACCGGCTCTCCGATGTATTATGCAGCCCGCATCGCTAAACAGAAATACCCGAATGCCAAAGTAGTCTTCATCGGTCCGTGTATCGCCAAACGAAAAGAAGCACAGCGCGACGAATGTGTGGACTACGTGCTGACCTTCGAAGAACTTCATCCGATGTTCCGCGGACTGGGCATCGAACTGGAAAAAGCCAATCCGTATAAGGTGGCCTACGAATCTGTCTGCGAGGCACACGGATTTGCACAGGCTGGCGGTGTGGCCGGAGCAGTGAAAGCTTACTTGGGTCCGAAAGCCAACGGCATCAAAATCATGCAGTTCTCCGACTTCACGAAGAAGAACATCGGGGTGCTCCGTGCATACGCCAAGACGGGTAAGGTAGACGCCCAGTTCATTGAAATGATGGCCTGCGAAGGCGGATGCGTGACCGGTCCGAGCGCACACAATGACCCGGTATCCGGCAAACGCCAATTGAACCAGGATTTGCTGAAACGTACCCTCAAGTACGAAAACAGCAATCAGGAATAATCCATGAAAGAATTGATAGAACGCCTTTACCGGGAGCAGACACTGGCTCCCGGTGAATTGCGTACCCTTCTGCTGGAGTGCCGGGGGGAAAACCTCGACTTTCTCATGCAAAAGGCACGCACGGTGGCCCAAAGCCATTTCGGCAACAAAATCTATATCCGCGGCCTCATCGAAGTGGGCAATTGCTGCCACAACGACTGTCTGTATTGCGGTATCCGGAGAAGCAACCGCCACCTGGAACGCTACCGCCTAGATGAGGAAACCATTCTGGCCTGCTGCCGCCACGGATACGAACTGGGATTCCGTACGTTTGTGCTGCAAGGAGGCGAAGACAACTACATGACCGATGAACGGGTCACCTCCATAGTGGCCGCCATCCGTACCTTCTTTCCCGATGTGGCCATCACCCTTTCCCTCGGTGAACGCCCTACCGTTTCCTACGAACGTTTTTTTCAGGCGGGAGCCAACCGCTACCTGCTGCGTCACGAGACGCACAACGAAGCCCATTACCGTCGTCTGCACCCCGACAGCATGTCACTTTCCAACCGTCTGCGATGTCTGGAAGACCTGAAACGCATCGGATTCCAGACGGGTACCGGCATCATGGTGGGAAGTCCGGGGCAAACCGTCGATAACCTGGTGGAAGACATTCTCTTCATCGAGCAGTTCCGCCCTCAGATGATTGGCATCGGACCTTTCCTGCCGCATCACGACACTCCCTTTGCTTCCTGTCCGCCCGGCAGCCTGACTCAGACCCTGACGTTGCTCTCCATTTTCCGGCTGATGCACCCGCAGGCACTGATTCCCTCGACCACCGCACTGGCCAGCCTCACGCCCGACGGACGGGAGAAAGGTATCCTGGCAGGCGGTAACGTAGTGATGCCCAACCTTTCGCCGGTGGAACAACGGAAGAAATATGCCTTGTACGATCACAAAGCCTCCATGGGTTCGGAAGCCGCCGAAGGATTGCGTCTGCTGGCACAACGGCTGGCAGCCATCGGATATGAAATAGATAAAAGCCGCGGAGACTATCCCGGCAAGACGTTATAACTTACATTGCAACTATGTACAAGATTGATTCTCAAAAGGCAGAGGAATTTATCTGCCACGAAGAAATTCTGGATACCCTGGAATATGCCCAAAGCAAGAGCCAGGACAAGGAACTGATACGTTCCATCATTGAAAAGGCCCGCCTGTGCAAGGGACTCTCCCACCGCGAAGCTGCCGTACTCTTGGAATGCAACGACCCGGAACTGGTGGAGGAAATCTACCATCTGGCCCGCGAAATCAAGCAGAAATTCTACGGTAACCGCATCGTGATGTTCGCCCCGCTGTACTTGTCGAACTATTGCGTGAACAGCTGTACCTATTGTCCCTACCACGCGAAGAACAAGACCATCGCCCGCAAGAAACTGACACAGGAGGACATCCGCCGCGAGGTCATCGCCCTGCAGGACATGGGGCACAAACGCCTGGCACTGGAAGCCGGCGAAGACCCTATCCACAATCCACTTGAGTACATTTTGGAGTCCATCCAGACCATCTATAACATCAAGCACAAGAACGGAGCCATCCGACGGGTGAACGTGAACATTGCCGCCACTACGGTAGAAAACTACCGTCGCCTGAAAGAGGCCGGCATCGGCACCTATATCCTGTTTCAGGAAACCTATCACAAGGAAAACTACGAAAAATTGCACCCCAGAGGTCCGAAGAGCAACTATGCTTACCACACGGAAGCCATGGACCGCGCCATGCAGGGAGGCATTGACGACGTGGGCATCGGTGTATTGTTCGGCCTGAACACTTACCGCTATGATTTTGTGGGACTGCTGATGCATGCTGAACACCTGGAAGCAACCTACGGCGTAGGTCCGCACACCATCAGTGTGCCGCGTATCTGCTCGGCCGACGACATCGATGCTTCCACCTTCGAGAACGCCATCTCCGACGAAATATTTCAGAAGATTGTGGCCGTCATCCGCATCAGCGTGCCTTACACCGGCATGATTATCTCTACCCGTGAATCGCAGCGTTCCCGCGAAAAAGTGCTGGCCCTCGGCGTATCACAAATCAGCGGTGGTTCCCGCACCAGCGTGGGAGGCTATGCCACCGAAGAACTGCCGGAAGAAAACTCGGCTCAGTTCGACGTGAGCGACCACCGCAGCCTGGATGAAATCGTGGCCTGGCTGCTGAAACTGGGCTACATTCCCAGCTTCTGTACGGCCTGCTACCGCGAAGGACGTACGGGCGACCGCTTTATGTCGCTGGTCAAAACCGGACAAATCGCCAACTGTTGTGCGCCCAATGCCTTGATGACGCTTCAGGAGTATCTTTATGACTATGCCTCACCGGAAACACGCCGTTTGGCAGAAGACATGATCCGCAAGCAGATGGAAGAGATTCCCAATCCCGCCATCCGTAAAAGAGCGTTGGAGAATCTGGAACGGATTGCCGAAGGGAAACGCGACTTCCGTTTCTAAATGTAGGACTTAAAGACTTATTAAACGTATGAACGATACCCCCCGTGCCAACCGACTGCACATCGGTCTGTTTGGCAAACGCAACGCCGGAAAGTCGTCGCTGATCAATGCCCTGACGCATCAGGACACGGCCCTTGTGTCGGAAATCCCCGGCACGACCACCGACCCGGTTTTCAAGGCCATGGAAATCCATGGCCTCGGTCCTTGCGTGTTCATTGATACGGCCGGATTTGACGATGAAGGTGAACTGGGCGAACTCCGCATCCGACAGACACAGCGTGCGCTGGAAAAGACAGACATCGCCCTGATGGTCTGCACCGACGACCACTTGGAAGAAGAATTGCACTGGCAGCACCTGTTGAAGGAAAAGAATGTACCCATCATCTGGATATTGAACAAATGTGACCAACTGCCCGATGCCGAGCAGACCATGCGCCGAATTGAAAAACAATGCGGACAGGTTCCTCTGCTGGTGAGCACCCTCACCGGACAAGGGCTGGATGACATTCTGCGCAGCCTCCGGCACAAGTTGCCGGATGAAACCATGGCACAAGGCATTGTAGGCCGGCTGGTGGAAGAAAACGACACCGTCATGCTGGTCATGCCGCAGGACATCCAGGCTCCCAAAGGCCGCCTCATCCTGCCGCAAGTACAGACCATCCGGGGACTGCTGGACCGCAGATGCCTGGTGATGAGCTGTACCACCGACAAGATTGATGCCATGCTAGCTGCCTTGTCCCGTCCGCCGAAGCTGATTATTACCGACTCACAGGTGTTCCGTACGGTGTATGACAAGAAACCTGCCGAAAGCCGGCTTACCTCCTTCTCCGTCCTCTTTGCACAGTACAAAGGTGACATCGACTACTACCTGGAAGGAGCCAATGCCATTGCCCGGCTGACCCCGGACTCACGAGTATTGATTGCCGAGGCATGTACACATGCCCCGCTGGCAGAAGACATCGGACGGGTGAAAATTCCGAACATGCTCCGCAAGCGCATCGGCGAAAGCCTGCAAATCGACATCGTATCGGGCACGGACTTCCCAGAAGACCTGACCCCATACGACCTGATTATTCATTGCGGGGCCTGCATGTTCAACCGCAAGTATGTGCTGAACCGCATCGACCGGGCTCGCACCCAGCAGGTTCCCATGACCAACTACGGAGTGACCATTGCCTACCTGGCGGGGATTCTGGATAAGATAGATTACTGATTTCTGAGAAGTAAGACTAGTTACCCTTCGTTATTCTGACGTGGATTGTTCCCTCAGAGGGCTTATCCTCCTCTAAGCGGAGGGTATAATACACATAATCGTCAATGCCATACTTCTCATACCATTTGCGTGGCTCTACTCCGGAGTCACGCAAACCACAAAAGTAAGTACCTCCCTCAACAGGAATACCGGAAGTATAACTCATAATAGGGGTTTCAAGGCCATCGCCCGGTGTGTATGTCTCCATGAGAATCTTGTTTCTGCCCACGCATACCGTATCCGTAAACAACCCCATATTGGCTGCAGAATTATCTAGAGGCGAATAAAAACAAGTAATACGCAGACTGTCTTCCTTGTAGGGTACAGCCATAAAGTCAACAGTCTCTACGCTGTCGACCAATATCAAATGAAGGAAATCGGGTAATAGTTCACGTTTTGTAAATATACCTTTATGGCAAGATACCTTTTGTAGCTTGGCACGCTTTCCATTAAACTCGCCCCGGATTGTCAGTCTCAGATGCTGCACACCTTGCATCTGGAAATATTCCTGCAAAGGCACGGAAAGAGAATGTGCCGGGTACTCATAACTAACTTTCACTTGTTGTGCCCATACAGGCATACTTAACAGGAGCAATAAGACTGCCCCCAAAATTTGTCTCTTCATAACGGTCTCTTTTTATCTTATTTTCCTCCTCAAATATAGGTATTTCAGACAAGAAACAGACCTTCACCTACAAAAAATGTGGCGCATACTTCTCAGCATGCACCACACCGTTATCCATTCTTTCCAATATCAAAAATCAACATACGATTTCTCGTTCAATCTCCTCAAAGCGCGGGAAAAGCAGATTGTTTTCCAGGTGAATATGTTCGAACAAAGCATCCACAAACGCCTCCAGTTCCTGCATCAGCAAACGGTAGCTGCCACAGCCATCCTGAGGCACCGAGAAATAATCCGTCAGCTGAATGATGTGCAAGTAGCGGTTTCCCTCTCCTTCATGCTCCATCTTCATCACCCGGATAGGATTGGAAATCGTACCACAGTGCATCGGTGCCATACGCTGCCCCTGTTCCTTCGCCGCATACAGCTCATAGAGATACGGGAACAACACATTTTCCTCTTTCTGCAAGTGCATTTCCAAATCTTCCAGCGACTCGCTCACCAGCGCCTTCAGCTCATGCAATTCCGGATGTGCTTCCCCATGCACACGCTCCACTTTTTCCAGCAATGCCAGCAGCTCCGGTCCATTGGCACGGATACCGCGGTGGTGTATCTTCAGGATATAATCCATCAACAAGTCCAACGGCCATGAAGCAAACGGAATCCGCCCGTTCCCGGCCTCTTCCTGACGCGTCAATGCCTGCTCCACGTCTTCCATCGACAAGTTCAAATCGGCACAAGCCTTTTCCAGCGTCACCTCTCCATGACAGCAGAAGTCGATGCCATATTTCTTGAATACTTTCGCTGCAGCAAAGTCATCGGCTACAATCTGTCCTACACTCGTATATTTCCAGTCTTTCGTTTCCATATTCTTTTCTTTTTATTTGATTACGGGTGCAAAGATAAGGCCTCCCCTCCAGAAACTTTGTCACCTATGTGACACCGACCTATAACGAAAGTTAAACCCGTGTTCTGCCGAAAAGAAGTGACACTATATGCAGAAAAACACTAACTTTGCAGGCACGTAAAAAAACAGAACAATAAGATGAAAACAAAAGACATGCCTATACTCCTGCTCACCGGTTATCTAGGAAGCGGGAAAACCACTTTATTGAATTATTTGCTGAGCAACCGTGAAGGAATCAAGTTTGCTGTCATCGTGAACGACATCGGTGAAGTCAACATCGATGCGGAACTGATTCAGAAAGGCGGCATCGTGGGCCAGAAAGAAGACAGCCTCGTGGCCCTGCAGAACGGTTGCATCTGCTGTACGCTCCGCACCGACCTCATCGAACAGATTTTCGAACTGATGAAAATGCAGCGTTTCGACTACATCGTCATCGAAGCCAGCGGAGTATGTGAACCGGAGCCTATCGCCCGTACCATCTGTTCCATTCCCCAGCTGGGTGGAGCCTATACCAAATACGGAACCTGCCGCCTCGACAACATCGTGACGGTGGTCGATGCCCTTCGTCTGCAAAGCGAATTTGACTGTGGAAAGGAACTGACCCGCAAGGATCTGGAAGAAGAAGACATTGCCAACCTGCTGATTCAGCAGATAGAGTTCTGTTCTACTATCCTGCTGAACAAAGCTTCTGAAGTCAGCCCGGAAGAACTGGACCGCATCCGAAGCATCATCCGTAACATCCAGCCCCGTGCAGAAATCATCGAATGTGACTATGCAAAGGTAGATTTGGACAAGATTGTCGGTACTCACCGTTTCGACTACGAAAAGGTAGCCACTTCTGCAGCCTGGATTCACGAAATAGAACGTCCGGTAACCGAGGAAGAAGAGGCCGAAGCTCATGCTCACGAAGGACATCACCATGACCATGAGCATGAGGAACACGAGCACGAAGCGCATGATCATGACCACGAGCATGGACATCATCATCACGACCACGAACATCACCATGACGAAGGCGAAACGGAGGAATACGGCATCAGCAGTTTCGTGTACTATCGCCGTCCGTCCTTCGACATTCATAAGTTCGACCGGTTCCTGGCAACCAAATGGCCGCGCAACGTGATTCGTGCCAAAGGGGTATGCTACTTTGCCCACAACCGTGACATGTCGTTCCTCTTCGAACAGGCAGGACGCCAGAAACAGATTACAGAAGCTGGACTCTGGTATGCCACCATGCCCGAAGACGAACTTATTGAAATGATGAAACGCGAACCTGGACTGGTGAGAGACTGGGACGAACGCTACGGTGACCGCATGCAGAAGATTGTCTTCATCGGCCAGCACCTCGACAAGGAACAGCTGATTAAAGACTTGGATGCTTGTCTGGAATAACTTGAAACAAACTAAATAAAAATATGCCTTCCTGAGTCCGCCGATTAAGCGCTTCAGGAAGGCATACTTGCTTTTCACCTTTATAATATATATTGACCTTTCCGGCCTCTACTCAATCCACCTCCTGCAACTGTTCCTTTACGGTGGCATCCACTTCCTGCAACGTGCATTTCCGCAAGACTACCTGTCCTGCCTGCTTGTTCTCCGGCAGATCAATCCCCGTCAGACGAATACCGCTTACCCGGTCGAACACAAAAGCCGGACGGAAATCATCTTCCTGCAAACGCAGTTTGATGTGACGCATCTGAATTCCTTTCACATGGCGCACATAAAATCCCCACGAAGGCAGTTCCTCAAACATGGTAAACTCCGGATATCCCTTTTCATTTTCAGGCACATCCTTCAACCGGCTCACCGACATGTAGGCCATCCCCCGCGTAGCACGGCCCGGATACACAATCTCGATGTTCTCCAACGTCACATCTTCAATATCATGCCCCGGTATGCCTGAAATGGAACTGGGGAACGGGTTATGGAAGAACGTCACCGAAGGTCCCCGCAAGTCATAATTAAGGTCCGGACGGCCAAAAGGCACTTCCACATACACATTCTTGATGGACACATGACGCAAGTACCCCGGCTGGTCTCCCGAACGATGCCCCAGACGGATAAAAATCGCATTGCCCGTATTCACCGCATGTACATTGGAGACCTGCACATGCTCAATCTCCGCTCCGTCGACCGACTCAATGGCAATGGCCGAACGGTAGGTATCCTTTACCCAGATGCTATCAATCTTTACATTCTTGAATCCACCGAGTGACTCCGTACCAAACTTGATGGCACTGGCACTGCTGATGATGTGACAGTTGGAAATAGAAACTCCGTCGTTCCAAGCCCCCCGGTTGTGCGATTTCAGGCAGATGCCGTCATCGGCAGAGTTGATGTAACAGTTTGAAATGCGTACCCTCTTACAGTCGCTGATATCAATCCCATCGTTGTTCCAGTAAGCCCGGTTTTCGACATGCAGACTGTCCAACGTCAGGTCGGAGCACAATGAAAACGACAATCCCCACGCGGCGCTGCTCCGAAGACGGGCATTACGGATCTCCACATTGCGACACCCGCGGATGAAAAGCAATTTCGGACGCGTATTCGGCCGCTTACAGTATGTATTATAATGCTTATCCACCAGCTCTCCCGTATGATGCAGACTGTCAATCGTCAAGGCAAGTTCCCTACCCTGGCCGTCAATGCAACCGTCACCCCGGATACCGATATGTTCCGCCCCCTCGGCATAAATCAATGCCTGGTCAAAATGGTCATCGTTCACCTTCAGCTCCTTCTCCGTGCTGAAACCCGGATAATCATACGGGCTCGTACTTCCCAGCAGCACCGCCTCCTTCTCCAGATAGAGCACCACATTCGATTTCAACTGCAAACTGCCGGTGAGATACCGTCCGGCAGGGAAATACAACTAGCCGCCTCCCGATGCATGCAACTTATCGATAGCAGCTTGCAGGCTGTCTGTATTCAGTGTTTTTCCATCGCCCACCACTCCGTGACGAAGCACATTATATTCAATTGCCGTGGCTGTGTTCATCCACAAGCACAGGCCACATAAAAAAAGAAATAAGGTTTGTTTTTTCATGGTATATCTGTCTATTCACGGGTAAAAATACACATTTCATCAGACAACCACCCTATCATCCGTCCATAAAATGGCGGTATCTGACAGAATTTTTCACCTAAACCTGCAAAAAAACGTCTTTTTGAGGCACTCTACCAGCCTCAAAAAGACGCCATCCAACGGCTTCCGTCTTACTTACAGATACATTCTATCGAGCAATGACAAACCAGCCCGGGTCTTGAAGATCTTTTCCCGTACCTTCCGGACAGCTTCTACCGGCAGGTTGTCTTCATAAATATTGACCAGAAAATCGGCTTCCACCAGAATCTGATAGTCCATTCCCTCTATACAATCATACGTGTGATGATGCCCCACCAGCCAGCATATCCGTTCAATCTGTGCTTCAGAGAATGTGCCCATTTCGGTCAGCAGTTTCCGGGCCTCTGCCGGACCTTCCTGTTCCTGATGTTTCCCATCGCACACTCCATATTTCTTCTCGGAAATCCGGATGCCAATGTCGTGTACAATCGCGGTCGCTTCCAGAATCAGCTGCGTAGCCGCATCCAATCCCTCTGACAAACCAATCATCCGGGCAAAGTAATGCACCTTGATGAGGTGCTGTATCCGTTTCGGGTCACCCGCATTGTAGGTCACCATCCGGTCTGACAATTCATGCAACTGCCAGACGGCTGTTTTTTTCTCGTTTACTTCCATATCTTGCATTCATAAGTTATCTTTTATTCATTGCATGCCTCGGCAATGTGCTTGACAATGCCCGGTCCTTCATAAATAAAGGCAGAGTACACCTGTACCAAATGAGCCCCCGCATTGCGCATGACTCTTGCCTCGGTCGGTGTCATCACTCCCCCTGCTCCAATCAGAAGCATATCCTTGGGCGCATGTGCCGACAAGTATTTCACTATTTCTACCGACTTATAAATAACCGGCAGTCCGCTGATACCTCCCGCTCCAACCTGCGTCACCTCTGCCTGACTGGAATGAATCAGCAACGAACGGTCCTGAGTTGGTCCCGTGGCAATAAACCCATCCATGTGATGTACTTTGGCAAATTCAATAATGCCATCCAGTTTTTCAACAGGCACATCTGCCGGAAGCTTCAACAAGACAGGCTTGTTCAAACGCTGCTTATGGACATCAAGAGCAGTCAATGCCCCAGCCAAGACCTCTGGAGTCATGCTCCCCCAGTTCACTGTATAATAATCCGCATACTGACCAAACGCTTCATATAATCCTGCGAGGTCGGCTGCAGCCCGCTCGTTATCGGCCGGACTATTGGTATTGATATTCACTCCCAGAATGTATTTTCCCTCACGCTTCCGCTGCAGGTTTTTCAAGAAAACCTCTTTTCCAGGATTATTGAAACCTGTACGCGATACCAATGCATGATCCTCAGGCAAACGGAAAATACGTGGGGAAGGATTGCCTGCCACTTTTTCCGGCGTCACGGTTCCCACTTCCAGAAAGCCAAAGCCCAAATCACTCAGTTCGTCGAAACAACTTGCCTCCTTGTCAAATCCGGCAGAAAGACCCACCCGGTTACCAAAAGTCAAGTTCCGCCATTGAAACGGAGCAGTCTTGGGACGATAGTATGCCCGCACCAGACATTTCACTGGCGTTAAATGACGATACACATGAAGCAACCCCATAATCTGGTTGTGAATTTTCTCAGCATCGATGCGAAACAACCAGGGACGAAGAATAGATTTGTACATAAACATAATATTTTTAGTTTCGTGTGACAAAATTACGACATCTCCTCGAAATTTTATCATAAAAAAAAGTTATCCCTTATTACCTTCCCAAAACGCCTAAGCATTCGGAATAAAACGCCTAAACGTTTTGATCGAAACGTCGAAACGTTTTAGTTGAAACGCCGAAGCGTTTGAGATGAAACGTTTAGGCGTTTCAGCACAAACACTTAGACGTTTTCAGAAGGTCTTCAAAAGTCTTCTTTTCTCTTCATTTAAGTTCTACTCACCACCTCCACGCGGCTCAGTGTATGGTTCACCCGCTCCACGTGAATCTGCGTGGCAATCCGTTCGCGCAGGGCCTCCACATGACTGATGATACCCACCTTCTTGCCGCCAATCTGGTGCAGCCTTTCGAGCGACTCCATCACCGTGTTCAGGTAATCGCTGTCCAGCGTGCCGAATCCCTCGTCGATGAAAAGCACATCCACCGAAAGACTCTTCCGGTTGAGCGACGACAGTCCCAAGGCCAGCGCCAGCGACACCAGGAAACTCTCTCCACCCGAGATGGTGGAAGTGGGACGCTTCGCCCCACCCTGGTACTCGTCGCGCAGCAAGATAGTCAGTCCCCCCGGCGGACACTCCATCCGGTAGCGGTCGGTCAGGCGGCTCAGGTAATGGTTGGCCCCGGCCAGCAACTGGCGGAGCACATAACTTTGGGCGATGTTGCGGAACTTCTTCCCGTCGGCACTGCCGAAGAGGGCAGCCACTCCCGCCCAGTTGTCCACTTCCTTCTGTTTCACCTCTATCTGTTCCTTGAGTTTCCGGATGCGCTGCAAGCCCTCTTCCTGATGCGCCAAAACCTGCGCAATGGCCCCCAGACGGGACACCTTCGCGGTCAGCGCTTCCTCCCGGCGAGCCATCGTTTCTTCCACGACCTCCGGCGTCACCGCCTCCATATCCTGCGGACGCTGCGCCCGATGCCCCTCCAGTTCGCGGGCCACCCGCTCTTTTTCCGCCCGGCACGCAGCCAGTTCATTGTCCAGTTTCTGCAAGGTACGGCGGGCCGTCTGCACTTTCTCCACCTCCAGCCCCGCCAGCTTCTCCAGGTATTCGCCCGAGATTTCCGGATGGGCCGCCAGGAAGGCTTCTACGCCCGCCCTCTTTTCTTCCGCCAGCTTGCGGGAAGTCTGCAAAGCCTGACAGACGGAAAGCACCGCCGCGTGCAAGGCATTCCACCGGGCCGGAAGCCCCTCGGGACACGGACCGTCGGGCACCGCCTCCCCGTCTGTCTCTTTCCAGGCCGGACACACCGTCCAGATGGACAGCCGTATCTCCTCCACCTGATTCTGCTGCCCCGTGAGCGACTCCACCTGATGTGCAAGTCTTTCCTTCTCTTTCTGCCGTTCCGCATAACAGGCCACTTCCTCCTGCAAGCGGGTGATAAATTCCTCCCGGCCGGTCTGCCAGTCGGCTTTCCACGGAACGAAAGTCACCAGCGCCTCCCCTTTCTCCATACACTGGGAAACGGTGAGCCGCTCCCGCGCGAGGGCTTCCTCCAGCATACGGAGTTCCGCTTCCAGACGGGACACGGCCTTGTCGGCCTCCTCCACCTTCCGGTGCCACTGCTCCCGGTCGGCGGTCAGCACCTCGCGTGCCTTGGTCAGCCCGTTCAACCGCTGCTGCAGATCCTCGGCCTGCTGCCACTGGGTGTCCAGCCGGCCACAAACCTCCTGCTGTGCCTGCAACGCCTGTTCCACCTGCGCCATCCCGTCGGCTGTCTCCGTCACCGCGGCCACCAGCGGCTGCTGCTTCACCGCCGCCTCCGCCTGCCGGAAAGCCACTTCTGCCGCCGTTTCCTTCTTCGCTTCCATGGCTTCCTGCCGCGTCAGGGCACGCACCTCCGCCTCGGCCCGGGCCAAGGGCGCCAGTACCTCTTCCGTCCGGCGGGTCTTTTCCGACAGCAAGACACGTACCGGCTCCAGCAACGACACAAAGTGGGCTTCATTCTCCAGATCCTCCTCCACCGGACGGCCACAGACCGGACACACATCGCCTTTCGACAGCCGGGCACGTGCCTCCCGCGCCCAGTCCGTACACGCCATCTGCTGCTTGTCGTACACCTGCTGCACTTCCTCCTTTTCCTTGCGGCACGCCTCGGCCTGTGCTTTCAGTTCCTCCACCGCCTGCTGCTGCCGACGGCTCTCTTCCTGCAAAGCCTTCCGGTTCTGCTGCACCTCCAGCCAAGCCTTTTCCTTCTCCATCTGGAGCGCCAGTGCCTCCCGCAACGCCTTCCAGTCGCCCAACCGGGTATCGGCTGCCTGCTTCTCCCGCCGGAGCTTCTCCGGCTGCAAGGCCTCCAGCTGCGTGCGGCAAGCCGTGACTTCCGCCTGTTTCTTTTCTTCTATCTTCCGGGCTTCTTCATACGCCGCTGCAGCCTTCTGACGTGCCTCGGCTATCTTCCGCTGCTCTGCCCCCTTGTGGACCTGCTCCTTCCGGCAATCCTCCGTCACCTGAAGCGCCCGCCGAATTTGGTCGGACAAGGCCGTGAGCGACTGCACCGCCTCGTACACCGGCACCTTCTCCTGCACCCCGGCGAGGAAGTTCTCGCACGCCGCCAGTTCCTTCCGGCTACGGTCGCGCACCCGCTCCAACCGGACATACTCCCCGTTCAGGACATGATACTTCTGGGCCAGCCGGGCCAGTTCCTCTTCCGACGTGCGGATGCGCTGCTGCAAAGTCACCTGCTCGGTCCACTGGAAACGCACGTCAGCCGTACGGTCCCAATCCTCCAGCAACGCCTTGTTGCGCCTGTAGCCTTCCGACTCCACCCGTTCCGTCACGGTCTGGAGCGCCTTTCCGGCCTCCTCCTGTGCCAGTACCAGCTTTTGCTCGTCGGTCATCCATTTCCGCAAATCCTGCCATTGCTTCAGTTCCTTGCGGAGTGTCGTGGTCTCTGCCGTCACCTGCGTCTGTTCCGCCTGCAACGCCACCAGCTCTTCGTCGCCCAACAGCACGATGCCGCCCGTCTGTGCCTTCAGTTCCTGCAACTCGGCCTCTTTTTCGGTCTTCATCACATAGATTTCCCGGCTGATGCGCGAATAGATTTCCGTGCCCGTGAGTTTCTCCAGGATGTTCGATTTCTCTTCCTCCTTGCTCTTGAGGAACTTGGTAAACTCTCCCTGCGCCAGCAGCGTGGTCCGGCAGAACTGCTCGAAAGTGAGGCCGATGCGCCGTTCAATCTCCGCCCGCGTCTCCGTCGACTTGTTGGTGAGCGGGGTACCGTCCTGCAAGGAAAGGGTCCACACCACTTTCTGGATTTTTCCACCCGCCTTGTTGCGCGCCCTTGCCACGCTCCACACCGCCCGCAGAGCCTCCCCCGCGGCATCCGTGAACCACAGTTCCACCTGCGCCGACACACTGTCGCGCCGCATCAGCATGCGGGAATCGTCGATGCTCACACCTTCCGTCTGCCCCGAGAAACTGTCGTTCTCGTCCTGATAGCGTTCGTTGGCCGCCTGTTTCAGGCGGGGCGTGGTGTTGTAAAGGGCCAGGCACACCGCATCCAGCAACGTGGACTTGCCCGCTCCCGTCGGTCCGCAAATCAGGAAGATGGAATCCTCGCCCAACGGCCCGTGTGCAAAGTCAATGCACGCCTTCTCGATGGAAGCAATATTTTCGATAATGAGTTTCTGTAATTTCATGCGTTCTTATTCCTCTTCTTGGGTCTGCACCCGTTTCACAGCCTCTTCCAGCAGGTCGAGCATTTCCGGCGAAATGTCGCGCTGGAACTTATCGCGATAATAGATGGCGGCCACCTGCGACGGAGAGAAAGTCTGCAAACGGTCCACGTCAAGTTCCGTCGTTTCCTCGGTCGGTTCCGCCGTATCCCGTTCCCACTTGTAACGGCAGAAACGGCACTGCTTGCCACGGGTCAGTTCGTAGGCCCGCTCCATGCAATAGGCCGGAGGCACGTCCTGAATACGGACATGCAGCTGCACGTACAGCTTTTCTTCGTCGGGAAGGGCCTGCAAGACCGCCAAAGCTTCTTCCAGGGGGACAGCCTGCGCGGGCAGCACCTTCAAGGGCCAGAGGTTCCGCACGGGGCACGTACGCACTTCGGGCGCAGCACCGTGTGAGGCCAGTTCCACTACGCTCACGGAATGTCCGTAACTCTCGTCGAAGCTGACGGGCAGCGGAGAACCGCAATAGCGGGCCCGTCCGCCGGGCAAGGTCTGCGGAAAATGAATGTGTCCCAGGGCCAGGTAATCATACCCCTCGCCCATCAGACGAATATCGGTGTAATCCATGCCGCCGCGTCCGTCGTCCTGTCCAGTAATATCGCTTCCCGTCACGGCCAGATGGGCCATCAGCACCACCGGCAGCCGGGCCACGTTCCGCTCCGCCACCCGGTCGAGCAAGGTCTGGATAAAGAAGCGCTGCCGGTCTTCGCGCGGCACCTCCTCGTCCAGAGACGGGAAGTTCTGCGGATACACATGAGGTAGGGCCACCACATAGCCCCTCAGTTCCCCGTTTCCATCCTTTACCTCCACGAGATGACGCTCCAGATCCACCTCGCCCGCCTCGTTGCGGCAGATGGAGCCGACCACGGTCACTCCGGCATACTTCCACAGGTTGCGGCTGATTTCCAACTTGGAACTGCTGTCGTGATTGCCCGCCGTAATGACAATCTGCATCGACGGACACGTCTCGTGCAAGGCCACCAGGGCATCGGTGTACAACCGCTGGGCAGAGGCCGAAGGGCTACAGTAATGAAACACGTCGCCCGACACAAGCAACGCATCGGGCTGTTCTGCGGCTACCCAGTCGCGCAGCTGCCGGAGGAAATCCCGTTGTTCCTCGCCCCGGTCATAATCGAACAGCTGCTGCCCCAGGTGCCAGTCACTGGTATGTATGATTTTCATCCGGCTTACAACGTTTTAGGGGGATAAAGAGTGTTCCACCACGTCGGGTCATCCTGCAACCATTTGGCAAACCACGCAAAGATGGTGTTCTGCCACTGGATACGCTTCTGATAGTCCAGAATGTGATGGTCTTGTCCGTCCACTACCACCAGGGCCGTTTCCCGTCCCAGCAGTTTCAGGGCCGTGAACATCTGAATGCTTTCGCCCACCGGCACATTGGTATCCGCCGAACCGTGGAGGAAGAGCAGCGGGGTGTGTACCTTGTCGGCATTGAACAGCGGACTGTGGCCGACAAAGAGTTCCGGGTTCTGCCACGGGTAACTGTTGGCAGCCGACACCTCGCTGTAGGAATAGCCCCAATAGCCTTCGCCCCAGTAGCTGGTGTGGTCGCTGATGCCGGCATGCGAGATGGCAGCCGCAAACAAATCGGTCTTCGTCTGGAGGTACTGGGTCATAAAACCGCCGTAGGAAGCGCCAATACATCCAATCTTCTTGCCGTTGACAAACGGATGGGCTTCCACAAACTTGCGGGTGCCTTCAATGATGTCGTCGGCCACATAGTCGCCGAAAGTGTTCACATGGCGGGCAGAGAACTCCTGACCGAAGCCAGTAGCTCCGCTCGGCTCTATCACATACACCACGTAACCCAAGGCGGCATAGGCATGGTGCGGATAACGGCTGCCGAAGTTCCGGCTAGTAGGACTGCATCCGCCGTAGTAGTTCACAATCATCGGGTATTTTTTGTTCGGGTCAAAATGAGGCGGCAGGTAGTAGCGTCCGCAGATGGTATCGCCCCGCGAATTGACAAAATCCCAGGCCTTGCATTCGCCCAGCAGCACATCTTTCAGTTCCCCGTGCAAATCTTCTTCCAGCTTCGAGGCATCCTTCTTCAAATCGACCACATACAGGCGGTGCGCATTGGAGGCACTTTCCCCGTAGAACGACAGGGAAGACGCCTGCTCGGCCACGGAGAATCCCAGTACCATTTCTTCGGGCACATTCACCTTTTCAATGTGCTTCTTTGCCGGGTTCAGACGGAACAGGGAGATGCAGTCGCGGTCTTCCGCATTGAAGTAGACACAGTTGTCGGCAGCCGACCACACCGCCTGCATCACGTTCGGGTTGAAGGTCTTGGTGAGCGGTTCAATCTGCTTGCTCTGCAGGTCCATCAGGTAAAGCTGGATGTCAATCATACTCGGCGTCTGCCCTTCCTTCACGTTCTTGCCGATACCTCCCAGACACTCCGGCGAACCGGCCAGCAGCACCTGACGGCCGTCGGGCGAGAAGAGGGCGTTGGTCAGGAAGCCGTCATCTTTCACCAGCTCTTCCACCTGCAAGGTCTGCACGTCCATCTTGTAAAGCGAGAACAAGGTGGTCGGACGCTTGCCCATGCGGTGGTTGGAAGCCATCATCAGGACATACCGCCCGTCGGACGAGATATCCGTGGCCCACACGTTCTTGTAGCCGAAGGTCAGCGGCTGGCAGACCCCCGTCTTCACGTCGAAACGCGCCAGATAGGTACGGTTGCGCCATCCCGGCTGACGGTCGTCGGGGTCGATGAACTCATAGATTTCCTTCTTCTCTTCCGGACCTTTCTGCACCAAGGTAAACAGCAGGTAGTCTTCGGTGGGCGCTACCCGGAAACTACCTTCCGGCAAGTGGCTCACCCACACTTCCTCCTGTCCGGAGACAGGGTCCACCGTCACCAGTTCCCGTCCGGATACGCCCTGACGTACATAATAATACTTAGCGGAACGCGGCATCCAGTGCAGCGTCTCTTCCCGCGTAGCCAGCACCTTGCCGGTCTTCAGTTCCTTGACCTTGGTCTGCGAGGTAGTCTTTCCGCCTTCCTTCGTCACCGTGTACGAAGTAATCAGGTATTTCCCGTCGGCTGAAAGCTCGGTGGCTGTGATACGGGTGCCGTGGAGCACATCGGCCAGGGTGAACAGACGCCCCTGTTCGGTACGGAGGCTGAACACCCCGTCCTGCTTGGCATCGAGGCTCACTTTCGGCACACTCTGTTCGCCCGGCACAGAAAGGTATTTGATGACCACCTGATGGGTAGCCGGATCCAGCGACAGCGAAGTATCTTCCACCCGCTTGCCGTCCACGTACACCTGATAGTGGGAAGCCCCCTCCACCTTCAGCGACACCTGGCCGTAGTGCGTGTTCTCCAGCACGAAGCCCATGAGGTGCAGGGCATAGTCGGACGAAGGTGTCAGCTGTCCGGCCTGCTTCACCTCCGCTCCGTCGAGCAGGGCAAACGACACCGGCGTGTCCAGCAGTGATTCCGCCTTCCACGGTTTGGAATTAACATCCACACTGTCAATCTGATAGGGTTGCATCAAGGTATAGGGACCTGCGTACTTGAACGAGGTCACTTCAATATTCTCGGCATTCACCAGCATGGCTCCGCAAAGAGAACATGCTATAAAAAGTTGCTTTTTCATCTCTTTTTTTCAGTTTATTGCCACAAACATAATCAAAAATCATCATTTTTTATGTATGTTTGTAGAACAACTAACAAAGAGCACCATGAAAAAACATCTGAGCGTATATGCCATTTCCCTGCTGATGCTGGCAGGATGCAGTTCGGTTCCTATCACGGGCCGTAAACAATTGTTGCTGGTCTCCGATCAGGAAGTCTTGTCTTCCAGTCTGACCCAATATAACAGTTACATTAAAAGTGCCCAAAAATCTACCAATGCTGCCCAAACGGCCATGGTAGTAAGAGTGGGAAAAAACATTGCGGCAGCTACGGAACAATACCTGCGAAACAACGGACTGGCAGCAGAGATTAAAGAATTTTCCTGGGAGTTCAACCTGGTAAAAAGCAGTGAAGTAAATGCTTTCTGCATGCCAGGTGGAAAAATTGTGGTATATGAAGGACTGATGAAACTAGTATCATCGGATGATGAACTGGCTGTCGTTCTAGGACATGAAGTAGCTCATGCTGTAGCTAAACACAGCAACGAACGAATCAGCCAACAAATGCTGACGCAATATGGTGCGCAACTGTTGAGCGAGAGTCTTTCAGAGAAAAATCAGATGATACAGACCATCGCCAACACAGTATACGGCATCGGATCTCAATATGGAGTAACCCTTCCCTTTTCACGCAAGCATGAGTCGGAAGCTGATTATATGGGACTGATTCTGATGACCATGGCAGGCTACAACCCTGACAAAGCCGTGACATTCTGGCAAAAGATGTCGGCCAGTTCGGGAGGGAAGGTACCGGAACTGCTGAGTACACATCCTAGTGACGCACGCCGTATCAGCGATATCCAGAAGGAACTTCCTGCCATCAAAGCTAAATTTGGAAGAAAATAAAAATACACACCTGCCATGAAAAAAATCGTAATATTACTTTTGGCTGTATCCTTATTAAGCAGCGGATGTGGAACGACACAACCACAACGCACAGGCGCCATCATGGGTGGAGCTACCATCGGCAACAGTGTAGGGGGTGCCATCGGGGGACTGATTGGAGATTCCCGTCACGGCTGGCGAGGAAGTTACAGAGGGTCTGCAATAGGAAGCATTGTCGGCACACTGGCGGGAGCTGCCATCGGGGGAGCGTTGACAACTCCCAGAACACGCGAGAACAACAATCCTCAACGTGAACCACAAAATCAACCCGTAGAACAAGTTGCTCCTTCCTATGATTTCCAATCATCGCTTTCGTCTTTGCAAATCCATAATCTGCGATTCATCGATGAAAACCGTAATCATATTCTGAACGCAGGAGAAAACAGCAAGATTATTTTTGAAATCATGAACGAAGGCAGTGAAATAGCCTATAACGTGATTCCCAGTGTAACCGAAATCAGCGGAGCCAAACAGATACACATATCTCCGTCTATCCTGGTGGAACAGATTCTGCCGGGCAACGGAGTGAAATATACAGCGACCGTCAGCGTAGGCAAACGTGTGAAAAACGGCACAGCTACTTTCCGTGTGGCTGTCACCGATACCCGCGGACAAATTTACGACCGGCAAGAATTTACGTTGAATACGTCACGCTGACTTTACTGACCACTATTCTAAATTAGACCATCATGGAAAAAGAACAATCGTTATGTAAAGAAAAGAAACGGGTGGAGCTGCATGAACCTAAGCACTATAAAGTCGTGCTCCACAACGACGACTTCACCACCATGGACTTCGTGGTGAAGGTACTCAAAATCGTGTTTTTCAAATCGCAGGAGGAAGCCGAATCCCTGATGCTGAAAGTGCACCAGCAGCAGTCGGCCACGGCAGGAGTCTATTCTTACGATATCGCGCAGTCTAAAGCGCAAAAAGCTACTCAAATGGCCCGTGAAGAAGGATTCCCCTTGCGACTGACCGTAGAACCCGAAGATAATTAAACAGTAAAACATCAATGAGTCACATCGAAAAATCTGTATATGTAGACAAAGCGCTGTCGTTTGCCCAAGGGTTGGCCTTCCGTTACCGCCATGAATTTATCACCCCTGAGCACATTCTGAGCGCACTCTTTAACCAAGACCCTTTCGTGGAAGCTGTGGAAGAATGCTTCTGTCACATTCCTGTGATGGAAGAGGAAGTAGACGAATACCTTGCTCAAAAAATGGAACAAGTGCCGGAAGACACTCACTACGAGTTGCAGTTCTCGGCACAGTCGAACTTGCTGTTCCAAAATGCATACGCCTTCGTAGAATCATCGAATGCGGAGGTACTGGACATTCCTCACGTGGTACAGGCCATGTTGCTGTTACCCGACTCGTGGGCTTGCTATTTTCTGAAAAAACACCTGAAAGAACGGATTCCCGACTTTATCAGCCAACTGGTGGTCATCTATGGAGATGATCTCAGTCTGGAGGAGAACGATTCAGAAGAGTCACACGGTCCATGGAAAAATTTCGTCACCTGCTTGAACGAGCAACTGAAGCACCACAACCCGCTTATCGGCCGGGAAGAGGAACTGGAACGCACCATCGAGGTACTGTGCCGGAAAGAAAAGAATAACCCGCTGCACATCGGCGAACCGGGTGTGGGAAAGACAGCTCTGGCCTATGGATTAGCTGCCCGCATCGAGGCTGGGGAGGTTCCTGAACGACTGCAAGGAAGCCGAATTTACGAACTGGACTTAGGAAGCATGCTGGCCGGCACGCAATACCGAGGCGACTTCGAACAGCGACTGAAAAACGTCATGAAGAGCCTCAGCGCGGAAAAGAAGGCCATTCTCTATATCGACGAGATACACAACCTCATCGGTGCCGGACAAATCGGTGAAGGTTCGATGGATGCGTCGAATATGCTGAAACCGTATCTGGAACAGGGAGATATCCGTTTCATCGGTTCCACGACCTACGAAGAATACAACCGGTACTTCTCACGCAGCAAGGGAATGGTACGTCGCTTCCAGCAAATTGACATCCAAGAGCCCAGCATCGACGAAGCCGTCCGCATCGTGGAAGGGCTGAAGGAAAAATACGAAACGTATCACCACGTGACCTATGAGCCGGGAGTCATTGAATATGCTGTCAAGGCGAGCGCCCGCTACATCAGCGACCGTTTCTTGCCCGACAAGGCCATCGACCTGATTGACGAGGCCGGAGCCTACCGGGAAATCCATCCGGCAGCCGACGGCGCACAAACGGTCGACAAGAAACTGATTATGGAAGTCTTGTCGCGTACTTGCAAGATTGATGCCAATGCCCTCAAGGAAGAAGACAATGCAGCCTTGGAAGCATTGTACGAGCGAATGTCCGGACAGATTTACGGACAGGACGAAGCCATCAAACAGGTGGTGGAGGCCGTGCAGATGGCCAAAGCAGGACTGCTGGACGAGAACAAGCCGCTGGCCAGCCTGCTGTTTGTCGGCCCTACGGGAGTGGGAAAGACAGAAGTGGCCAAGGTACTGGCATCGGAACTGGGCATCTCACTGGTACGTTTCGACATGAGCGAGTACATGGAGAAGCATACCATCGCCAAACTGATTGGTTCGCCGGCAGGATACATCGGCTACGAAGACGGAGGCTTGCTGACGGATGCCATCCGGAAAACACCCAACTGCGTGCTGTTGCTGGATGAAATCGAAAAAGCACACCCTGACATCTTCAACATCCTGTTGCAGGTGATGGACTATGCGGTGCTGACCGACAACAAGGGACGGAAGTCTGACTGCCGCCACCTAATTCTCATCATGACCTCGAACGCGGGGGCACAGTATGCACACCAGGCATCCATCGGCTTCAATAGTCAGGTGACCACAGGACAGGCCATGCTCCGCCAGGTAAAGAAAACGTTCAAACCGGAATTCTTGAACCGTCTGTCGGCGGCTGTGGTCTTCCATGACATGAGCCGGGAAATGGCAACCCAAGTGCTCGACAAGAAGCTGCGCCAACTGGACGAGAAGCTGGAGCGCCGCCATGTCTGCCTGCACCTGACCCCCGAAGCCCACGAATGGCTATTGAAGGAAGGCTTCAAGCCGGAATATGGAGCCCGGGAAATGGACCGTGCCATTGCAGCCCACCTGAAACCGCTACTGATGCGCGAAATCCTCTTCGGCTCGCTGAAGCAGGGAGGCGACATCACGGTCACTGTAGCAAACAACCAACTGAGTATTCTCTCATAATCTGTACACCATGGTTTTCCAACTGACTAAAAAACTGGCTTTCCCCGACCCGCACTGGGGAGACCCCGACGGCTTGCTGGCCATCGGGGGCGACTTGTCGGTCGACCGGCTCATCCTGGCCTATTCCAACGGCATCTTCCCCTGGTATGCGTTCCGACAAAAAGTCATCCAATGGTGGTGCCCCTTGCAGCGTTTCGTCATCTTCCCGGGAGAGATTCACATCTCCCACTCCATGCGCACGCTGATGAATAAAAACACGTACAAAGTGACGTTCAACCAAGCCTTCGAGGAAGTGATACGGAATTGTTCGAAGCTCCGCATCGACGAGGAAGGAGCCTGGCTGGGCGAGGAAATGATTGAGGCTTACATCCGCCTGTACGAGCAGAACCTAGCAGCCAGTGTGGAGGTGTGGGAAGGCGACAAGCTGGTCGGTGGACTGTATGGCGTGACCCTCGGCACGTGTTTCTTCGGAGAAAGTATGTTCTCGCTCGTGCCCAGTGCCTCCAAGCTGGCCCTGATCCGGCTGGCTCAACTGTTGCATGCCCACGGAGCCACCCTCATCGACTGCCAGTTTGAAACGCCCCACCTCAAGTCAATGGGCGGGCGTTACATCAGTTACGAAGAATACATGAAATATTTGAGAGCAGAATAAAGTCCATAAAAAAGTCCGGTTCCCTTGCGAGAATCGGACTTTTTTATGAATAACTGTAAGTAAAATCTTATTAATAAGCGCGGGCAAACAGCACACGGCGTGCAGAAGGTTTGCCGGTCAGCATATCCACACCCGGAGTCAGACTTTCTTCGTCGGCTTCGAAAGGCAGACAGCGGATAGTAGCCTTGGTTTCTTCCTTGATGCGGTCTTCCGTTTCCGGTGTACCGTCCCAGTGAGCCAGGATGAATCCACCCTTCTCAATCTGTTCCTTGAATTCTTCGTAAGTATCTACCTTGTAGATGTGTTCGTTGCGGTACTTCAACGCCTTCTGGTAGATGTTCTGCTGGATTTCTTCCAACAGGTTCTTTACGTATTCTTCGATGCCTTCGCAAGAACGAGTTTCCTTTTCCAGCGTATCACGACGCATGATTTCCATCGTGTTGTTTTCCAAGTCGCGGCCACCCATTACCAAACGTACAGGTACACCCTTCAGTTCATAGTCTGCAAACTTGAATCCCGGACGCTTGTTGTCGGCGTTGTCGTATTTCACGGAGATGCCCATGCTGCGGAGCTTGTTGACAATGCCTTCCACCTTGGCGTCAATCTGCTTCAGCTGCTCATCGTTCTTATAGATAGGCACTACTACTACCTGAATCGGAGCCAAGTGCGGTGGAAGTACCAGACCGTTGTCGTCGGAGTGAGTCATGATCAAGGCACCCATCAAGCGGGTAGATACCCCCCAAGAGGTAGCCCATACATAATCCAACTTGTTGTTCTTGTCGACGAACTGTACGTTGAAGGCCTTGGCAAAGTTCTGTCCCAGGAAGTGAGACGTACCGCACTGCAATGCCTTTCCGTCCTGCATCAGCCCTTCGATGGTATACGTATCCAAGGCACCGGCAAAACGTTCGTTGGCTGATTTCACACCCTTGATGACCGGCACGGCCATGTATTTTTCAGCGAAATCACCGTACACGTGCAACATCTTCTGTGCTTCTGCTTCTGCTTCTTCACGAGTGGCATGTGCGGTGTGACCTTCCTGCCACAAGAACTCAGCGGTACGCAGGAACAGACGGGTACGCATTTCCCAACGAACTACATTTGCCCACTGGTTGCACAGGATAGGCAGGTCGCGGTAAGAGTTAATCCAGTTCTTATAGGTACTCCAGATGATGGTTTCAGAAGTCGGACGGATAATCAGTTCCTCTTCCAGTTTGGCAGCCGGGTCTACAATCACACCCGAACCGTCTTCCGCATTTTTCAGACGATAGTGTGTCACCACCGCACATTCCTTGGCGAAACCTTCCACGTGTTCTGCCTCACGGCTCAGGTAAGATTTCGGAATCAACAGCGGGAAATAGGCGTTCACATGTCCTGTAGCCTTGAACATATCGTCCAGGATGCGCTGCATCTTTTCCCAGATAGCATATCCGTAAGGCTTGATTACCATACAGCCACGCACCGGAGACTGTTCAGCCAAGTCGGCCTTTACCACCAAATCATTATACCATTGTGAATAGTTCTCACTTCTTTTGGTAAGTTCTTTTAATTCTTTTGCCATAACTTTATGTAGTTATTTTATTTTTAATATCAATTGAGACCGCAAAATTAGTAAAAAAGATTCGTTTGCCTCTGATTTTGAAACAGGATTTATTCAAAACGAATGGATTTTGCGGGATGAATGTGACTAATCAGATAAGACGGACCCACCAGCATGGCCACAGACACCAGCAGGGTGCAGACGTTCAGCAGCACAATCCAACCCAGATGAAGCTCCACGGGAACCGCACTGACATAGTATGTGGCCGGATCCAGCTTGAAAGGCTCAAAGAAATACTGGATGACGCAGAACGCCAGTCCGATAACATTCCCCCAGCACATGCCCCTCCCGATGAGGAAGACAGAGAACGACAAGAATATCTTCCGAATGGAAGCATTGTCGGCCCCCAGCGCTTTCAGGATTCCAATCATCTGCGTACGTTCGAGAATGATAATCAGCAAGCCCGAAATCATAGTAAAGCCCGCCACTCCGGTCATCAGAATCAGGATGACCCACACGTTCGTGTCGAGCAAGTCCAGCCAGGCAAAAATCTGCGGATAGAGTTCTTCCGACGTGCGTGAGCAATACACCGCCCCGTAACGGTCGATCCGCTCCTGGATATGTGCCCGGATGGCATCGTTCACCGTATTCAAGTCGTCGTAATCTGATACGGCCACTTCCACGCCCCCTACCTGGTCCGGTTCCCATCCGTTCAGGCGGTTCACGGTGTACATGTCCGTCACCAAGAAATAATCGTCGAAAGCTGAGAAATGGGTTTGGAAAATCCCGCTCACCGTCAGCCGGCGTGCCCGCACATTGTCTTCAATGTAATAGGTGTACAGCTTGTCGCCCACCTTCAAGGAAAGCTTGTCGGCCATGGAACGGGAAATCAACACGCGGTTGCTGGCCACGGAATCCGTGAGCACCGGAATCTCCCCTTCCTGCAAATGCGCCTTCAGGTAAGTCCAGTCGTATTCCTGGGCCACCCCCTTCACAATCATTCCCTGAAAATTATCGGCCGTCATAATCATGCCCGGCTTCGTGGAGTAACGCTGCACATGACTCACCTCCGGAATCTGCCGTATCACCGAAAGCAGGCTGTCGTTGCCCACCACCGGGTTCATCTGGTAAAGCTGTGCCCCGTCGATGCTGGAGACCACAATGTCGGACCCCATGCCGATGACCTTGTCGCGCACCTGATGCTTGAAGCCGATGACCACGGCCACCGATACCAGCATCACCGCCAGCCCGATGGCAATACCGGCCATCGCAATCCGGATAGCCGGCTTAGAGACCTCCTTCCCGCCTTCCCGGCTGCGGTAAATCCGCCGTGCGATAAAAAATTTCCAGTTGCTCATCATTCATCCACTCTTCCCGGATAGGCTTCGAGTGCTTTACGCAGGATGAACAGCGCCCGTACCAGGTCTTCTTTCTTCAGTACATAGGCCACACGCACCTCGTTCTTGCCGCCGCCCGGCGTGGTATAGAAACCACTGGCCGGAGCCATCATGACGGTTTCCCCCTCGTAGTTGAAGTCGGACAAGCACCAGGCACAGAACTTCTCACAGTCGTCGACCGGCAGTTTGGCCACCGTATAGAAAGCCCCCATCGGTATCGGCGAATACACGCCCGGGATACGGTTCAGTCCGTCAATCAGGCACTTACGTCGTTCCACATACTCGTCGTACGTTTCGCGGGCATATTCTTCCGGTTCGTCGAGCGAAGCCTCTGCTGCAATCTGTCCGATGAGCGGAGGACTCAAACGGGCCTGACAGAATTTCATCACGGCCTTGCGCACTTCCGGGTTCTTCGTAATCAAAGCTCCGATGCGGATACCGCACTCCGAATACCGTTTCGACACGGAGTCAATCAGCACCACGTTCTGTTCAATGCCTTCCAGATGGCAGGCAGAGATATAAGGAGAACCCGTATAGATAAATTCACGATACACTTCGTCGGAGAACAGGAAGAGGTCGTACTTCTTCACCAGGTCCCGAATCTGGTTCATCTCCCGGCGAGTGTACAAGTAGCCGGTCGGGTTGTTCGGGTTACAAATCAGGATACCCTTCGTGCGTTCATTGATCAGTTCCTCGAACTTCTCCACCTTCGGCAAAGAGAACCCCTCGTCGATGGTCGTCGTCACCGTACGGATAATTGCGCCGGCAGAGATGGCAAAGGCCATGTAGTTGGCATAGGCCGGTTCCGGCACAATAATCTCATCACCCGGGTTCAGGCAACTCATGAACGCGAACAACACCGCCTCCGACCCCCCGGTCGTGATGATGATGTCGTCGGCATCCAAGTGAATGTCATACTTCTCGTAATACCCCACCAGCCGCTCGCGGTAGCTACGGTAACCCTGGCTGGGACTGTATTCCAGCACCTTCCGGTCGATATTTCGAATCGCATCGAGGGCCGCTCGCGGAGTAGGCAGGTCAGGCTGACCGATATTCAAGTGATACACATGAATTCCTCTCTCTTTCGCAGCTTCAGCCAGGGGAGCCAGTTTACGAATCGGCGACTCCGGCATTTCAGTTCCTCTGATGGATATTTGTGGCATATTTTATGTTTTTAAAAAATTCTGAATTGCAAAGATAAAGCGATTGCCGAAATAAACCAACTTTGTGTCCAGAAAAAACAGCAGTTTGCTATCCGTAAAAAAAGCCCTCCAAGTAAAGTTTAACGCCTTTTCAGGCATTTTCCATGTCTTCAACCCAAAAAATCCGTATGTTTGCTCTCGATAACCAAACATCCAATCTATATGAATCTTTACCTAATTATATTTACCGCCGGAACCTACCGGGCAGAGCAAGTTTACGACAAGCACAAAGATCTGTTTGTCGAACTGGAGAAACACTTCACGCTCCACCTGGTCAACTATACTGAAGCTGATAGCATCCCCAGCAACGAATACAAAATGGTATTCATCGCCAGTGGAGGTGTGGAAAATGCCGTAGTACGCTTTTTCAGCATCCTACCCTATCCCATCACCCTGCTCACTGACGGCCTGAACAACTCGCTGGCCGCCGCCCTTGAAATCTCTGCATGGATACAATCGAGAGACATGAAAGTGAGAATCATTCACGGACTGGCGCCCGACATGGCCAACCAGGTACTTCTGCACCATCAGGCCTTTGCCGCCAAACGGGCCCTGAAAAAGAAACGCATCGGTGTCATCGGTACCCCAGCTTCCTGGCTGGTAGCCAGCCATGTGGACTACCTGCTGGCCGGACAGCGCTGGGGAGTGATTTATACCGACATCCCCATCGAGCATGTGGAAAAAGCCTTCCATGAGATTACCGAAGACGAGATAGGAGTGGAAGCCTCCTTGTTTGCCAACCGTGCCAAGGGAATTCAGGAAGCGACCCCCGAAGAACTGCTGCGGGCCATGCGCTTGTACAAGGCCATCCGCCGCGTATGTGAAGAAGAAAAACTGGACGCCCTTACCCTTTCCTGCTTCTCGCTCATCCAGAGCCTGAAGACCACGGGTTGCCTGGCCCTCTCCCTGCTGAACGACGAAGGCATCCCTGCCGGATGCGAAGGCGACCTCCAGTCCATCATGACCTTGCTGATGGTGAAAGAACTCATCGGCCAGCCGGCCTTCATGGCCAACCCGTCGTTTGTCGACCTGACCCGCAACGAGGTGCTCCTGGCCCACTGCTCCATCCCCACACGAATGGCCGAGCAGTTCATCATCCGTAACCATTTCGAGACGGAAAGCGGCATCGCCATCCAAGGCATCGTGCATGCAGGTGAAGTAACCCTCTTCAAATGCGGCGGCGAGTGCCTGGACGAATACTACCTGTCGTCGGGCCACCTCATTGAAAATACGAACCTGGTGACCTGCTGTCGTACCCAGCTAAAGGTACGGCTGGACAAACCAGTCGGCTATTTCCTGCACAACCCGCTGGGCAACCATCACATCCTGATACAGGGAAACTATGCCGACGTCATTCAGGAATTCATGCAACAAAACCGGTGCAAATTGCGAATTGACTGATTTTTCAAAACCATTTATTCTCTCATTCAATTTATAATCGTATCTTTGTGTGAATAATTACAAATTGAAAAGCAAGAAAAATTATGATGCATAACTGGTTTGAATGCAAAATCCGTTACGAAAAAGTAGTCGAAAACGGCATGAACAAGAAAGTAACGGAACCCTATCTGGTGGACGCACTCAGCTTCACCGAGGCTGAATCGCGTATTATCGAAGAAATCACTCCCTTCATCAGCGGAGAATTTACTGTATCCGACATCAAACGCGCCAACTACAGCGAACTCTTCCCTAGCGAAGAGGAAGCAGCCGACCGCTGGTTCAAGTGCAAGCTCTATTTCATCACCCTCGACGAGAAAAGCGGTGCTGAAAAGAAAACGGCTACCAACGTGCTGATACAGGCTGCCGACCTGCGCGACGCGGTAAAGAAACTGGACGAAGGCATGAAGGGCACAATGGCCGACTACGTGATTGCTTCCGTAGCCGAAACCGCCCTGATGGATGTATATCCTTACTCGGCAGAGCCCGACGTGAAACCGGAATTCCCGGATGCAGACAAACGATGAACAAACACTTATCAAAACCATGGATATTCAGTCTAATTTAAATGAGGTACGGACACAACTTCCTCCCCAAGTGCGCCTGGTAGCTGTATCCAAGTTCCATCCCAACGAAGCCATCCTGGCGGCCTACGAAGCCGGACAGCGCATCTTCGGGGAAAGCAAGGAACAGGAGTTGAGCAAGAAGCAGGCTTCCCTGCCCGCCGACATCCAGTGGCATTTCATCGGCCACCTGCAGACCAACAAGGTGAAGTACATTGCGCCCTACATCGCCATGATTCATGCGGTAGACACCTACAAGCTGCTGGCCGAAATCGACAAACAGTCCGCCAAATGCAACCGCGTGATTCCCTGCCTGCTGGAAATCCATATCGCCGAAGAAGACAGCAAATACGGATTTTCTTTCCAGGAATGTCGCGAGATGCTCGACACCGAGCCGTGGCGGGAGCTGACCCATGTGGCCATCAGCGGCGTGATGGGCATGGCCACCAATACCGACGACCAAGCGGAAATTATGAAGGAATTTGAAAGTCTGCACCGCTTCTTCACGGAACTGAAAGACACGTATTTCGCGCACGACGACCGCTTCAAGGAGATTTCCATGGGCATGTCGCACGACTACCAGCTGGCCGTGAAAGCCGGCAGCACGATGGTACGCGTAGGCAGCAAGATTTTCGGAGAAAGAGTATATTAAAAACGAGAAGAATATGGCACAACTAAAAACAACTTTTGCGGGGTTAACCCTGAACAACCCGATTATCATCAGCAGTTCGGGCCTGACGAACAGCCTGGCCAAAATCCAGAAACTGGAAGAAGCCGGAGCGGGTGCAGTGGTACTGAAATCAGTTTTCGAAGAACAAATCAATATGCAGGCAGGCAGCATGCAGGGCTACGGTTCTCCCGAAGCCGACGACTACCTGGGTGCTTACGTGCGCTCTCATGCCCTGAACGAGCACATCGCCCTGATTGAGGACGTGAAGAAGCACTGCAAGATTCCGGTCATCGCCAGCATCAACTGCTACAGCGACAGCGAATGGACCGACTTTGCACGCCTGATGGAACAGGCCGGAGCTGATGCACTGGAAGTGAACATCCTGTCTTTGCAGACCAGCAAGGACTACAAGCCGGGCAGCTTCGAACAGCGCCACATCGACATCCTGCGCCACATCAAGAAGGTGGTCCGCATCCCGGTCATCCTGAAACTGGGCAGCAACCTGACCAACCCGATAGCCCTCATCAACCAGCTCTATGCCAATGGAGCAGCTGCCGTGGTCTTGTTCAACCGTTTCTACCAGCCGGACATCCAGATTGACAACCTGACCTTCACCACCGCCAGTGTGATGAGTTCTCCTTCCGAACTGGCCGACCGTATCCGCTGGGCAGCCATTGCTTCGGCTGAAGTGCCGCAACTGGACTATGCCGTTTCGGGCGGTGTACATTGCGGAAAAGGTGTCATCAAGTCCCTGCTGGCCGGAGCTTCTGCCGTAGAAGTGTGCAGCGTCATCTACCAGCACGGCAACCAGATGATTGAGACCATGAAGAAGGAACTGGCAGAATGGATGGACGACAAAGGCTACACGACCATCGCACAGTTCAAGGGCAAGATGAACGCAGCCGCCGCCGGCGAAGTGAACCCCTTCGAACGTACCCAGTTCATGAGATACTACAGCAACCACGAAGAATAAAACGGCTTCGCGGAAACGCATAAAAAAGCGGATGCTTCCTTCCTTTTCCAGGTAGAAGCATCCGCTTTTTTTGTCTTCATCTATCCGGCCTCAGCGTTTCAGCAGACCGATTTTCAGGTTCAGCTTGAAATAATACACCCCGTTTTCACGCTCCAGGTAGCCGTACTTGTCTTTCTCGGTGGAGCCTTTCTCCAGGCGGCTGTTCTGGAACAGGAAGTCGGCAAAGGTCTGGCGGAACGCCCGCTGGTAGCACAACACCTCGCCGTCGCCCGTCACGAACAAGAAACCGGCGATGGCCGAGTCGGTACCGTTGTACAGCTTGGCCGGACGCATGCCCGTGGCCAGCGCCAGCAGCAGTTCCTTCACCTTGTATTCATAGAAGCGGTGCTTCGTAATCAGTTCATCCTTGATTTTCAGCGGATTCAGTTTCTTGAGCTCCTCCGTCAGGTCCGACACCTTCGTGAGGCCGTCCAGCCACATCAGGCGGGTCATTTCGGCCAGCAGACGCCCCATGTGCAGGTCAATCATCGACAGGTTGCTGCGGAAAATCTTGTCGGCCACGTCGCTGTACTTCAGCACACCGCCCAGCCGCTCAATCATCAGCATCCGCGACACCACGTCGTCTTCCTCCCCTTCCGCATTGATTTTGTTGACGGTAGGCGTAGCAAACTTCACACCCGTCTGCTCAAACTTGAAGTTGGCCGTGCGTCCGCCGTCGAGCAGCGGAATCATCATCCCCAGCCGGGAACGTACGCAGAAACCCGTGAGCGGGGCATCCCCCGAATAGAACGCCACACTGAAATCCGTACGGTCGTCCGTGCGGGCCTCCAGGTCGAAAATAGCCACCTCGTCGAGGAACTCCTCCACCCCGTCGGGCGAGGTCACGTCGTCTTCCCGGCTCTGACGGATGGCGGCATAGATGAGTTCGGCCACCGTGGCAAAGTCCTCGCGCGGAATCCGCTTGTCGATGTGCTCCCCTTTCAAGTGGATAAAATCTTTCTCCAGAATATACTGACGCGTACCGTCGTGCTCCTCACGCTGCACCATCGCCACCGGAAGACGGAGCGTTTCATCCTTCTTCACGTCGGGAGTTCCGCCGTACACGTAGCCGTCGGCCAGCAGCCGGAAAAACGCATACAGTTCCCCCCATTCTCTTTTCGTCGCTTCAAATGCCATAATCTCTTTATTTTTTAAGTGCAAAGGTAGTAAAAGAAGCGTTAACAAAAACGTTTCCGACAAAAGCAAATCCTAATAGATGTTATTAAACAGATTTTTCCGGGCATTTTGCTTGCAGAGTACCAGAAAATACGTACCTTTGCAATGTGTTTTTCATAGTATTAGATTTAAGGTTAACAAAAGGTTGGAGTTCAGCGGAACTCCTTTTTTTATGCCCGTTCATCAACCGTTTTTCCCCTCCCTAAAAACGCTTCGGCGTTTCACCCAAAACGTCTAAGCATTTCAAGCAAAACGTTTAGGCGTTTTCATTCAAACGCTTAGACGTTTGATTCCAAACGCAAAGGCGCTTTATTCCAAACGTAAAGGCGTTTTCCCTAAGGTGTCAAAAGTCATGAAAAATCTACAGAAAGTCTACATATATCCTCCCATTTTGTATCTTTGTCGCCAAATCAAATGAATTATGGAACAAACTACTCAACTTAACGAACACCACAAGCAGGAATATCCTCCCATGCATACCTGCGAACACATCGTCAACCGCACGATGGTGAATCTTTTTGGATGCGGACGGGCGGTATCGGCCCACATCGAACGGAAGAAAAGCAAACTCGATTTCGCCCTTCCACAAGCGCCTACTGAAGAAGATATTACCCGCATTGAAAATACGGTCAACGAGGTCATTGCCCGTCATCTGCCGGTTACCACGGAATTCACCACCCAAGAAGATGCCGCCGGACGCTTCGACTTGAAACGCCTGCCCGAAGGGGCCTCCGACACGGTGCGCGTAGTACACGTGGGCGACTACGACGAATGTCTGTGCATCGGACTGCATGTAGAGAATACCTCAGAAATCGGTACGTTCAAAATCATCAGCCACGACTACAAAGACGGCATCTTCCGGATGCGTTTCAAACTGGTTTAAACCGCACGTATTATGGCAAAGAAAAAAAGAGGCTCTTCCACCGGCTCGTTAAAAGGGTTCATCCTCCTGCTGCTGATTCTCGGTGGAGGGGTATACTTCTACCAAAACCAGCAGAACCAGCCCGAAGCAAAAGGGCTGGAAAAAGGAATCTCGGAAACCTTGGAAAAAGCCCGGGAAAAAGTATCACAACGGGGGACCAAGGATGCGACAGAGGAAAGCGCTTCACCGTCGACGACAAACCGCATCAGCAGCAAACTGGAAATTCCGGTCGTGCTAAAGAAACGGGAGGAAATCCAGTTGCAACGCACGGGCTACACGGTGTCGTACAATAATTTCTACAAGACGCCCAACTGGGTGGCCTGGGAACTGACCCGCCAGGAAACGAAGGGAGACGAGGAACGGAAAAACCGCTTCGTGCCCGACCCGGACCTGCCTGAACCGCGCGTGGAGCATGCAGACTACACACACTCCGGCTACGACCGGGGGCACATGGCACCGGCTGCCGATATGAAGTGGAGTAAAAAGGCCATGGAAGAATCGTTCTACATGAGCAACATCTGTCCGCAGAACCAGAAGCTGAACCGTGATGACTGGGGCGATTTGGAAGAACTGTGCCGCAGCTGGGCACGGAAATACGGTACGGTGTACATTGCCTGCGGCCCGATTTACGACCAGAAACAGCCGAAGCGTATCGGAGAGCATCGGGTGGCCGTACCCGACCGGTTCTTCAAGGTGGTACTGATTTACAACCGGAAAAATCCCATCGCCATGGGCTTCCTGTTCGACAACAAGGCCCATCATCAGGCCCTGCAGAAATACCTGGTACCGGTCGATTCAGTAGAGAAAGTGACAGGTATGGATTTCTTCTCCAAACTACCTGACAACGTAGAAAATCGTATAGAGGCCGAACTGCCGGCACTGCCTTCAGGAAGATGAAGGCAGACTGGCAACCGGTCGCTCTGTTATTCTTCCTCCTTGTATTCTTCAATGCAAAAACGGTTGACGGTGCAATGTATGAAATCCTGGCTGGCACGGTAGACCACCATCTTCACGGCCATCCCGTCGTTAGCCTCCAACACATATTCATGGGTACCGGTCGTATTCATCCGATACCACATTCCGTTTTGTCCGTAATATATCCGCAAAAGATTCTCTGATGTATAATCCCAGCTGATACGGTAAAGTCCGGTTTTCCCTTTATGAAAGGAAAAAGTACAGGAGTTCTCGTCATAATCCACACAATCCAACGAGGTGACTTCGTCTTTATAAAAGTTCAGCACGGCCGCCTGCCCCAAAGTATCATATTCAAGCCGGGTATAATTCTCCTCTCCACACTGATACCTGAAAGTTTCTCCCAAATGAATCTTGGGAAGAGGCGTATAGCCGTCTACATCTTCCTTGTCACAAGAAAACAAAAAGAGTAGTGCCCACAGGCACATTCCTACATATAGCAGTTTTTTCATCGCGTATTATTTTTATTCCTCTTCACATCCCCCACCCAATGCATGGTAGAGGGTGATTACACTTTTAATCTCTGAATTTCGGTCGGCCACCAGCGACAACCGTGCCGTCAGCAACGACTGGCGTGCCGTCAGTACCTCCAGATAATTTATCGTCCCATGCTCCATCAGCAGTTCCGTATCGTGCAGGGCATCCGATAAGTGCCCCACCTGCTGCTGGTCGAGCTCCGTTTTCCGCCGGGCCGTCTGCCACTGGTTCAGGGCATTGTTCACCTCCGTACCGGCATCCAGCAACGTCTGCTGGAACTGAAGCAAAGCCTCTTCCTGCTGCGCCTTACTGATTTTCAGGTTGGCTATCAGTTGCCCGCGCTGAAAGAGGGGTTGTACCAGCGAGCCCACCGCCTGTAGCAGCCAGGCCCCCGGGTTCGTCACCAACGCTCCTCCGCTGTTGGTCCATCCGACCGCACCGCTCAACGTCACACTGGGATAGAAGCTGGAACGTGCCTGATTGGTGGCATAGAAAGCCTGCTTGAGCGTAGCTTCCGCCTGCCTTACGTCGGGACGACCAGCCAGCAAATCCAGCGGCACCCCTATCGACAGGGTCTGCGGGAAATTCACCTCGCTGAGTGTGCCGCGTGCAATGTGCTGCGGAGTCCAGAAATCGAGCAAAGAGGCTTCCGTATTCAAACGAGAGGCCTCCGCCTGATTCACCGTCGCACGGTCGGCCTGTCCGGCCCGCATCAGGGCATTCAGGCTACGGATATATTCTTTCCAACTCTCCACCGTTTCTTCCGTCACAGCCACCTGCTCATCGAGCATCAGCAAGGTGTAATAACTTTCCGCCACCGTAGCAATCAGCTGGGTCTGTACCGCCTGCCGATACGCCTCGCTCTGTTCCAACGCCGCCCGTTCTTTCCGTTTGGCATTGGTCAACTTCCCAAAAAAATCCAGCTCCCAACTGGCAGAAGCCCCCAACGTGTAGGTTTTGGTGGGTTTGCTCCCGTCGTAACTGCTCAACGCCCCTTCCGGGTCCAGCTGTGCCGATGGCAGATAGGCCTGCTTGGCCGAAACCAGCGAAGCCCGTGCTTCCTCCACTTTCAGGCGAGCCACGTTCAAATCCGTATTGGCCTCCAGAGCCCGTTCAATAAGCTGTTGCAAAGAAACGTCGGTAAACAATTCCTGCCATTTCAAATCCCCCAGCGAGGAGGTGGTATCCACCTCCTCCGGGAGCGTTCCAAACAGTCCGTCGGTTTGCACTTCCGGCTGCTGGTATTTGGTATAGATGCCGCACCCGGTCAGCATACTGCCCAGGCAAACGAGCATTCCTAAATGACTTATATTTTTCTGCATATCAAAATCGTCTTTAGTAGATTAACTATTTCTGCCCGGACCTCAGGCATCCGTATTCTCTTCTGTATGTCGGCGCGGCATCACCTTTTCCTCAATCACTTGGAACACGGTAAACAACACCGGCACCACAAACAGCAGGGCTACCGTACCGACCAACATTCCTCCTACCGTACCGACACCCAGCGAACGGTTTCCATTGGCTCCGGCTCCCGTAGCGACAATCAGCGGGAACAAGCCGATAATCATGGTCAGCGCCGTCATCAGAATCGGACGCAAACGGACTCCGGCAGCCGCCACGGCAGCCTGCACAATGCTCATTCCCTGCCGGCGACGGGCAGAAGCATATTCAGTCAGCAAGATGGCTGTCTTTGCCAGCAAACCAATCAACATAATCAATCCGGTCTGCATGTAAATGTTGTTCTCCAATCCGAAGCACTTGGCAAACAGGAAGCTTCCCATCAGTCCGAAAGGCACGGCCAGAATCACCACCATCGGGATAAAGAGACTCTCATACAGTGAGCACAGAATCAGGTAGATGAACACGATACAGATAATGAAGATAATCACGGTATTTCCCGTACTGCCGGATTCCTCACGCGTAATACCGCTGAACTCATACCCATAGCCGACAGGCAAAGTCTGCGCTGCCACTTCCTCGATGGCTGCAATGGCATCTCCCGAACTGTATCCGTCGGCCGGCATTCCGTTCACCGGAATGGAAGTGTACATGTTGAACCGTGTCAGCGTTTCTGCCCCGTACACCTTGGTCAGGGTGATGAACTGTCCCACAGGCGCCATGGCCCCGCTCTCGGTCCGTACGAACATGTTGTTGAGCGACTCCTTGTCCAGACGATAATCCTTGCGTGCCTGAATCATGACACGATACAGCTTGGAGAAACGATTCAAGTTAGAGGAATAGTTACCGCCGATATATCCGGAAAGCACACTCAACACATCGGACGTGGTGACACCCGCCCGCTGGCACTTCGCGGCATCTACCTCCACCATATACTGCGGGAACTTCGTATCGAAAGTGGTGTAAGCCATGGAAATTTCAGGCCGCTTGTTGAGGGCCGCAATGAAATTCTGGGTGTACTTCTGCAAATCGTCCACACTGCCTCCGGCACGGTCCTGCACATACATCTCGAAACCGCTACCCATACCGTATCCCATGATGGTAGGCTGGGCAAAGGCAAAAATCTTGGCCGACTTGATGTCTGCCGTATGCTGATAGATGGCGGAAATTACCGCATTGATATTGTCCTCCGCTTTCTCCCGTTCATCCCAATGTTTCAGTTTGATAATCAGCATACCTCCTGAGGCGGCCTGTCCGCCCATCATGCTGTAACCTGTCACATTGGAATACGTCTTTATCTGCGGAATCTCACGGATACGCTGGTCAATCATTTCCATCGTCTTGCGGGTCTGTGCCAAACTGCTTCCGGGAGGGGTGGTCACATTGACAAAGACCGTACCCATGTCTTCATCCGGCACCAGTCCTGTTTTTGTGGTCCGCATGAAGAAAACCAACAAGGCACAAACGGCCACCAAGGAAACCCAGGCAATCCATTTCCGCCGCAGGAAGAACGACACGCCGTTTTTGTATTTCAGCACCAAGCGGTTGAACGAAGCCTCAAAGGCATGGTGGAAACGGGAAGAGAAGCTCAATTTCTCGCCCGTCGTCTTGTCCATGTGAGGTGTCATAATCAGGGCACACAACGCCGGACTGAGGGTCAAGGCATTGATGGCCGAGATACCCACCGCCACCGCCATGGTCAGACCGAACTGCGTATAGAATACCCCACTGGTTCCTCCCATGAACGAGGTAGGAATAAATACCGCCATGAACACCAATGAAGTAGTAACAATGGCCGCAGAGATGCCGTCCATGGCAGCCACCGTCGCCTTATAAGGAGAGCGGTAACCTTCGTCAAACTTGGCCTGTACGGCCTCCACCACCACGATGGCATCGTCCACCACCGTACCAATCACCAATACCAGGGCAAAGAGAGTCAGCAGGTTCAAACTGAATCCGGCCACATAGAGGAAGGCAAACGTACCCACCAGCGACACGATAATAGAGATTGACGGAATGATGGTGGAACGTACACTCTGCAAGAAGAAATAAACCACCAGCACCACCAGAATGATGGCCTCAATCAAGGTCTTCACCACCTCATGCACCGACGCATCCAAGAAGTCCTTCGTACTCATCAGGTCGGTCAGCACCAGCCCCTTGGGCAAGTCTTTCGAGATTTCCGCCATCAAAGCATCCACCTCCTTCACAATCTCGTTGGCATTCGATCCGGCGGTCTGCGAAATCATACACGTAGCACCGGGGTGGCCCGCAATCTGGCTGTTATAGGCATAAGTCTGGGCACCTAATTCCACCTCGGCCACATCCTTCAGGCGGAGCACTTCACCTGTCGGCAAGGCCTTGAGCACCATGTTGCCAAACTCTTCTGCCGTTTCATACCGACCCCGGTACTTGAGCGTGTATTGAAATGTATTTTCAGAATCCTCGCCCAGCGTACCTGTAGCCGCTTCCACGTTCTGGTCATCAAGCAAAGCGATGACATCGGCCGGCACCAGCTGATGCTGGGCCATCTTCTGGGGATTCATCCAGATACGCATGGCATAATCCCCTCCCATCACGTTCACATTTCCGACGCCCGTGATACGGGAAAGACGAGGTTCTACGTTAATCTTGAAATAGTTGTTGATAAAATTCTGGTCGTAACTGTCGTCGGGACTGTACAATGCCAGAATCTTCACCATACTGTTCTGGCGTTTCTCCACGGTAACTCCCACTTTGGTCACTTCCGCCGGCAACAGTCCTTCCGCTTCCGACACACGGTTCTTCGTGTTGACAGTCGCCATGTCCGGATCGGTTCCCTGCGCAAAATACACCGTAATGGAAGCTGACCCCGTATTGGTCGCCGTAGAAGTCATATACGTCATGTTCTCTACCCCGTTGATGGCTTCTTCCAGCGGAGCGATGACACTCTTCAGCACCGTTTCCGCATTGGCACCGGTATAAGTGGTCGACACCATGATGGTAGGTGGTGCAATGTCGGGATACTGCTCCATCGGAAGATTGCTCAGACCGATGATTCCCAACATCAGAATCAGCACGGAAATGGCACACGACAAGATGGGCCGGTCGATAAAAGTCTTCAGTTTCATGGCACCCTCCTATTTTTCAGTATGTGCGGAAAGTATCTGCGTATTTTCCTGAATCAGTCCTGCCCCTTCGGCCACAATCACGTCGCCTTCCTGCAAGCCACTCTCCACAATATATTCCTGTCCGTTGTTCAGCGGGAAGACCGCCACCTGAGCCGATTCAGCTTTTCCATCTGCATTGACCTTGTATACATACACCTTGTCCTGAATTTCGAAAGTGGCTTCCTGCGGAACCACCAGCACATTGTTCTTGGTATAAGGCAGTACCAGCGTGGCCGTACTTCCATTGCGCAACATGCCTTCCGGATTGGGGAACACAGCCCGCAGACTGATGGCTCCGGTCTCCGTATCGATGGTACCGCTGATGGCATCCACCGTACCCTCATGGGCATACGTCGTACCGTCACTCAGCAGCAACGACACTTTAGGCATGCCCGCCAGCGCCTTTTCCACACTGCCATACTGGCGGACCAACGACAGTATCTGGTTTTCCGTAAGGGAGAAATACACATAAATTTCCTCATCGTCGGAGACCGTCAGCAACGGAGTGGTGATGGACGAGTTGACCAAGGCCCCTACTCGATAGGATGACATGCCTGCCACTCCGTTCACCGGGCTGCGTACTACGGTATAAGAAAGGTCGTTGCGGGCATTGGTCTCGGCTGCCTTGGCCTGTGCCAGACTGGCTTCTGCTTCCAGCAAGGAATTCCGTGCCGTCTGGCGGTCAAAATCAGAAACCACCTTTTCCTTGAAGAGTTCCTCCTTGCTATCCGAGGTCAGACGGGCCGTAGCTACCGCCGCTTCCGCACTCTTCACATTGGCCACTGCCGTCTGCAAGGCTGCCTGATAGGGCACCTGATCGATGACAAAGAGCACCTGCCCTTTCTGCACCTTGGCCCCTTCCTTCACGCAAATGTCGGTAATCGTACCGCTCACCTGCGGACGGATTTCCACACTCTGCCTTCCTTTCACCACCGCCGAGTAGCTGTTGGTGAGAAGACGATTTTCTTTTTTTACGGTCATGGTCTTGTATCCGCCCTCCTGCGAAGTTCCAGCCGACTGTGTACAAGCCGTCAGGAGTCCCAGCAAAGTCACAAGACACGTTCCGACAAAAACAAATGCTTTTTTCATCTTGTTCTCTTTTTAGTTGATTTGACTCATTCTGTTGTTATAGCAAGCGCAAATTTAGAAGCCTGACCTATCAAGGCACTTGTCCCAATCCTAAGAACATTTGTCTGAATCCTCTCTTTAGCATTTATTCTGTTTACGATTTCTAAAACATACAAAAAGACTTTCAGACATAGATTTATGTACGTACTTTAGACGCGCAAATACAATACAACCATACAATAAGATGAGAGAATATGCTTTTACCAAATGGCTTCAGCCATTGTCTTCCGAAGGGGGAAAAGAGGAAGGAATGATTTACAACGAGCTGATGGGCCTTTTTCATGTACAAGGCGACGAGGTTTTCCGGAAGGGTACCATCGATACCCAGCACACGGTTTCCCTGCTCATGCTAAAAGGAGAACTCAGTCTGCAAATGCCCGAGGGACGCATGGCTATCCAGGCTCCCGCCTACATTGAATTTATCGAACCTCACCAATGGACCGACCTGAAAACCGATGCCCAATTTGAAGGTTGCCTGCTCATTACCCGCCGGGAACTCTTCCTGCAAGCGGCAGAATGTATCCGACCGAGGGTTACACCTTACATTTACCGGTATGTACAAGCGCCCTTCCTTACGCTAAAGGAAGACGACATCGCCCGTATCCGTGTCCTGTTCGATATCCTGCGGCACACCCTTGCACAGACAGAAAACAATTTTCAGCATGAAATTCTGGAGAACACGCTCCGTTCCCTGGTACTGGAAATCTGGAACATCATTTTCCGTACCTATAAACAGGAAAGCGAAGAAGAGCCCGTCCTCCCATGGGACGATACGCTTCCCCGCTTTCTTTACCTGATGCATACCCACTGCCGCTTTCATCACACAGTGAAATGGTATGCCGACCAGCTTTGTGTGTCGCCCGACGCCCTGTCGGCCAAACTGAGAAAGGCCTACCACAAATCGGCCAACCAGCTCATCAATGAAAGCCTGATGGAAGAGGCCAAAATCTGCCTCCTCAATCCGGCTTATACCGTACAGGACGTGGCCGAAAAACTCTGTTTCGCCGACCAGGCCGCATTCAGCAAGTTCTTCAAGCGTCACAGCGGCATGTCGCCCGGTCGGTTCAAGAAACAGTTATAGAAAGGCGCGACCTGCTCCTTACAGGTTGACTTCCGTCACCACCTGTCCGTCGAAGAGGTTGATCACGCGGTCGGCAAAACCGGCATCGTGCTGCGAGTGTGTCACCATCACGATGGTAGTGCCTTCCTTGTGCAACTCAGTCAGCAGCTCCATCACTTCCCGTCCGTTCTTGGAATCCAGGTTACCGGTAGGTTCGTCGGCCAGAATCAGTTTCGGGCCCGACACTACCGCACGGGCAATGGCCACACGCTGTTGCTGACCGCCCGACAACTGCTGCGGGAAATGCTTGGCCCGATGCGTAATCCCCATCCGTTCCATGGCTGCCTCCACCTTCCGCTTACGTTCTGCCGAAGGCACTCCCAAATACAGCAAGGGCAGTTCGATGTTCTCATATACGTTCAGTTCGTCAATCAGGTTGAAGCTCTGGAACACGAAACCGATCACGCCCTTACGCAAGGAGGTACGCTGCGATTCGGTGTAGCTGCCCACTTCCACCCCGTTCAGGTAATACTTTCCTCCGGTGGGGTTGTCCAGCAATCCCAAAATGTTCAGCAAGGTAGATTTTCCACAACCGGAAGGGCCCATAATGGCCACGAATTCCCCTTCTTTTACTTCGATACTTACATTATTCAATGCCCAAGTTTCCACCTCATCCGTGCGGAACACTTTCTGTAAATTTTCTGTCTTAATCATACGCTTAAAATTTAATTGAATTATATTATCAGTCTCCATTCTTGACTATTAATTAATTATCTTGTTTCATACACTCTACCGGATTTACCCGACTCAATATCCAACCTTGCAAACAAACGATGAGTGCCGAGAGGCCCCACACCACCAGCAACGGCCATACAAAGATACCGGCCGAAAGCGGGGCACGGTAGGCAAACTGCTCCAGCCAATGCAGCATGAACCACCCGCCAACGGGCATGGCCACCACATAGGCTACGATAGCATAGAGGCAGAACGGCTTGTTGAGCAGCCAAATGATTTGCCCACGCGTGGCCCCATGTACCTTGCGGATACTGATTTCACGTATCCGCTGACGGGTGGCGTACCAGGCAATGCCAAACAACCCGAAGCCTGTCAGCAACAGACCGATGACGGTATAGAACGTCAGGATATGCGACAAGGAAAGCACTTTTTGATTGCGTGCCATAAACTCCTGATGCATGTCCGTATATCTGAAAGGCTGGTTGGAATTCATCTCATTCCATACCGTCTCTATCTGCCGCAAGGCCTCCTCACGGCTTTCCGGACGAAGACGAAGCTGCAAATAGAATCCTTTCTGCAAGTCACTTGCCGACAGCAGTGTGATGACAAGGGGCGTTACGGCTTCTTCCAGTGAATTGATAGAAAAATCACGCACCACACCACCTATTACCGCCAGACTGTCTTTTGTTTCCGTGTCGAATTCACGCAAGGCATGTCCCACGACCTCCGTACCCGCAGGCACTAACAGCCGGACAAAACTCTCGTTCACCAGTACAGGAGAGGCCTGACGCTCCAACAGGCGGGAAGGAGATTCTCCACTCAACTGTTCAATGCGCAAGGTACGCGATAAAGTGGAGTCGCCTTCCAAGGTCAGCAGATTGGTACGCACTTCCTTCCCACCGGGACGCTGCACATTCAACTGACGTATCCAGGCACTGAGTACCGAAGATTTGGAAAGGGTCATGGATTCAATGCCTTTCACCCGTTTCTCCAGTTCCGCCTTGAAAGGAGCCAGCGGAGCGCCAAAAGCATCCCCTATCTCAATGCAGCCTTCGTAACGTGACGCCCGCTGGCGGGTCAGTTCCATCTGGTTGCGGGCTGTCAGCGTAGCCAGCAACAAACCGATGGAAATCACGAACTGCACCGTTACCAGTACCGCCACAAATCGCTGCTTGCGCCGGCCACTGTAAAGCGTACGGTATTCCGTGAACGACAAGCGTGACAGGCGATAGCTGATGTACCACGCCGGTATTACCGACATCAACAGAATGAATAACAGCAACCACGGCAGCATCTGACTACTGAAGAAGAACGTCATGGTCAACCGCGAACCCAACAGGTCATTAAACAGTGATAAGCAGTCGTTGACCAGCAAAATGGACAGCCCGAACGCCAGTACCACCGTCAGGAAAGCATCCCCGAAAAGTTGCAGACGAATATTGCGCAAGGTAGCCCCCATCAATTTCTCCACATGAATCATACGCAGCTGTTGCAGCAAGCGACTCAAACTCATGTTGGTATAGTTGCAGCAGGCAATGAGCAGTATCAGCACGGCTGCCAGCAGACTGATATAGAGAGTCTGCACGGGTGTCTGACTGACATAATCGAGCGTCTGCTGGGAAGCATCGTCGGGAGTCGTGAAACAAATGGCATCCAGCGGGTCCAAGTAATATTTCGTCTGACCGGGCATCAGCGTAGGTACCTTGTCCACATTCAGTTTATCAGCCAAACGAGCAGCATCCGTACCCGGAGTCAGCTTCAACAACGTAAGGCCACCCCAGAAGAAATCAGGATCGTGTGCTATCAGCATGTCAAACTGCAGAAGCGACTGTTCGCGTTCCTTCAGCACCGCCGCCACTTCGTACGTACGGGCCTCTCCAAAACGGAAATGTGCCTCCACCTGCTTTCCTACCGCTTGTTTCTCTCCGAAAAGGCGACGGGCACAAGCCTCACTCAACGCCACTTTTCCCGGTTGACAAAGTACCTGACTCAAACTACCTTCTTCCGTACGGTAATCAAAAAAACTCGTCAGGGTCGTATCGGCCGACAGCATCTTAAAATCCCCTTCCACCTTCTGCTCGTTCACCTTGCAGTAAAGCAAATCCAGTTTCCCTAACCGAAGAAAGTCCTCCACCTCGGCATAGTTCTGTTTCAGTTGCGGAGGAATCTCGGCTCCAGCAAAGGCCACCCGTTTCCCTTCCGTCATCGGGTCATCCTGCTGTAGAAAAAACATACGGTCACGGTCCGGATTATGCCCTTCCAACCCATGCTCGTGCACAAAGTACGTCATCAGCAAGTTGGTACAGGCCAATCCCAATGCCAGACTGGCTACCGAAACAAGGAAAAACACCTTGTTCCGCCACCAGCTTCGCAAAATCATTTTCAGTGTAATACTCAGTATCATCCATTGTCAATTTTAGTACGTTATTATTCTGTCAGACGGATGCCTTCGATATAGTATCCCCCTTCCACGTGCTCGCCTTCCGAAAAGTCAAACCAACGGGTATCTTTCGGCAGTGGAGCAAAATAGAGCGTGAAATCCATTTCTCCGCTATCAGGCATAAACACTTGCTCGTCTATTGCGAAACCTTCACTGCGCAGGAGCGGATAGTTCACCCCCTTGTCCGATATCAAAAAAGTCGCTTTGTCCAGCCGAATCCAATAGTTTGGAATATACCGTGCATGCACGCGAAGCACCGTAGCCGAGTCAGTCAGTTCCACCTGACGGATGGTCAGCACATCCACTTTCTCTGTTTTCTTCCGCGGATGATGCACCAGTTTGTGACCGTCTTTCCATTCGATACGCATCGGCTGTTTGGGAGCCAACATGCCTTCGACTTTCAGCTTCAACAGGCCCTTCCCATATCCACTCCAGCTGTCAATTACCTTTCCTTCCGGAGAAATCAACACAAAATGGGGAATTCCTATGACGCCATAACGGGCATACAATCCATTGGTTTCCTCCAAATCGTTCCAGTTATTCCAAGTCATGGCATGCGCTTTAGAAGCCTCTTCCCATCCCTTCCGGTTCTCAATGCTCAAACTGACCACCTCCAAGCTGTCCTTGTACCTCTCGCTGATTTCTTTCAGCTCCGGCTGCGACATGATGCAAGGGCCGCATCCCCGGCTCCAGAAATCCAGCAGGACGTATTTTCCGCGAAACTCTGCCAAATGGTGAACCTTGCCTTCCAAATCATACATATCCGCATCGACAGCTTCCTCGCCCGCCTTGACCACGGTCGGCGGATTCAAAGCCAGATACACGCTCTTCCCTTCTGAAGTCTCTTTCTGTGCAGCATCCAAACGGTTGTACAACTGCTGCACGTCTTCTTTATACGGATAGCCTTTACGGAACTTCACCGACATCCCCATCCGATACAGTTCATCCATCCAGACGGCATTAACCGGCGACTGTTTCATAAGTGCGATATTGTGCTGCGTAATCTGATCGCTCAACTTCTCAGTCAGCTGTTGCAGACTATCAGCTTTCGCACGAGCCTGTTCCTTGTTTCCTCCCTGTGCAGCCGACCTCATCAGTTCAAACTCTTGCATGGTCAACCGCTGAAATTCCTCCCATTCCTTACGGGAAGCTTGCATCAGCTGCTGCTGGAACTGTTGTTCCTTCACATCGCTCTCTACCGTCCAAGAGTAGATATACGAATTTTCTCCCTGTACGAGCAAACGACTTCCGGGATTCACCCACAAGCTGAGCGACATGGGTGGAAAACTCGTCCTGTCATGTGCCATCAAATCATAGCGTTCCAGCCCGTTTCCGGCGGTAGTCAGCTCAAAACGGAATGTGCCGTTCCGCAACGTGTCGGTAGCCGCCATACTCCCTACATTCCCCTCTCGCTTCATCAAACTGAACACGGTTCCGTCGGGAATGTGCTTCAACTGTCCTTCCACTACAAATTTCTCTTGTGCCTGTGCTCCCAATGCACCTAAGAGCAGACAGGCTAATACTTGTTTTCTCATGGTTATTTATTCATTTTAGGTTATTATACTATTATTATATCACTCCCGCTTGATTTCTTCTGCCGGATTCACCCGGGACACCTGCCAAATACGGAAAGCCACTGTAAAGGCGACGAACAAGGAGACACACAGGAAGAGGCAAAAATAGAAAGCCACCCCATGCCGGAAGAACACCGTGTACAAGGTACTAAACTGCCTCAACAAGAATTCAACCAACACAAATCCCCACACAGCCGTCACCGTCAGTAAAGTCACATAAAGCCGGGCAAACAGCCAGATTATCTGACGCATTCCGGCACCGTTAATCTTTCGGATAGCCATCTCCTTCCGCCGATATTCCGTGTCGATGGTCACGGCTGAATACACGCCCAACAACGAAATCACCAGCACCACTACCGAAAAGAACAATACAATTCCGCGGAGCTTGAACTCAAGCGCCTGTGACTCACGGATGTCGTCCATGAACGTGCTGACCTTCACTTCCACACTTTCCGGCAACGTTTTTTTCAGTATCTTCCGGACCTCTTGAGATACGGTTTCCGTCTGCCCCTCCTTACATTTCACATAACAATGCCCACAGTAATCGTCGAACCCGCTCAGAAGGAATATAAATCCTTCACTATCATAATACACACTGGACACAAATGTCTGGCACACTCCTTTAACCGTGTAGGCATCTCCGTCATAATTATAAAGCGGTTTCCCCATGATGTCCTTTCCGAGACGACGAGACAAAGCCTCGTCTATCACCAAATCAGACGATTCACGCAGCGTATGTCCCGACCGCATCGGAATGTGCATGAAACGAAAGAAACCGGGAGTTACACGCATCACATTTACATCCACATAACTGTCTTTATTGTCTTTCTCCGTATACATACCCGAACCGGAAACGCCTCCCAAATAATTGATGTCGGCCGGAAGTACCTCTTCGACTCCCGACAAGTTTTTAAACTGATGTATCAAATCCAGCTTCTGCACAGTGTTCATAAAGGAAAAATCCATCGGAATGCTCAAAATCTGCTCTTTCTCCTCCAAACTCAATGTCCCGAACAAGGTACGTCCTGTTTTATCCGATTGCAGATAAAGCGCCGCTGCCAGTGAAATAAAAACCCAACAGATAAACAACTGCACTCCCAACAACAGATTCCGCATCCGCCTCTTTCCTCCCCGGTGTACACCGCCCGATACCCCCGCATGCACCTGCGTGCGACGTACCTTCCACACGACTATTCCACACACCCAAGCACATAGTCCCAACAGGCCAGCCAAATACTCAAAACTCTGTACCATCAGCAGAGAAGCGTCAAACTGCAAAGACAAACCGGCCATTTCCAGTCTCAACCAGGGAGCCATCACCTCGATGCAGACACCGGTCAACAGGCCGGCCAGCAAAACCAACAAGGCAGACTGTATGAACAGTTGGACGAAAAGACTGCCTCCGGCTGCTCCCGTCATTCGCCGAATACTGAATTCACGCATACGAGTAAGAAAAGACCCCACGAGCAGATGAAAGAAATTGAGCAAGGCCACCAGCAAAATCAATACCCCGGCTACCATCGTAGTCCATACCATCGTACGAAGCAGTCCCCCATTCCAGCCCCTATCTCCCATCGGATGAGCTTCCACCGCAAAGCTTGTATCATGCATCCGATGCGTCTGTTTGCTGCGATAAAACCACTCATTGAGTTGCTCCTGAGTAAAACCTTTACGCAGCAACGCATACGTAAAGGAACTGATAATGGCATAACGGGCATCATTCTGGATGATTCCTTCCGAATCGTTGAGGGAAAACATATTCAGATGCTCCATAAAAGCAATACTGTTGTTCTCTGGAATATCCTCAATCACTGCCTGAATGGTATAAACCGTTCCCCCGGTACGTGGAGTAGAATCCGGCGAAGTGTACAACCGGCGCATCAGTACCAGCTGTTTTCCTACCGCCTGGCGAATATCCCCATATACCCGGCGTGCCATGCTCTCACTCACAACCAATGAATTTGGCATCATCTTAGCTACCTCAGCCGAACCACACAAAATTTGAGGAGTCAGCACTTGAAAGAAGGAAGAATCCGTCTCTGCCACGGCGAAGGAATAAGGTAACTGCTTCCCGTCGGGCATCTCCACGTTGAAAGGCCGTTCTATCGGTGAATAATCCACCACACACAACGCCTCAATCCCATCCGGCTTTTGAAGACGCAGTTCCTCGACCAACGTCGCAGGAGTATAATTCAACACCTTCTCTTCTTTCATGTCACGAATATTGAGTTCGGCAATCCGTTCATAGTTTGCAAAACAATGATTCGTGCTGAAAGCATAACGGACCACGTAGAGACAGATACTGAAACACAGCAAGGCCACCCCTACTCCGACCAACGCAATCAGATGCTGTGTCTTGTATTTCCACAAATTACGGAAAGCTACTTTCAAATAATGTGCAATCATCATAAATTCATTCTTTTATTATTCACTTTTCATTACTTCACTCGGATTGATGCGGGAAGCCTTGTGCACCTGCCAAAGCAACGTAGCCACGGAAATCACCGCTACTATCAGGAAGGCTATCAGGAACAAGCCGACCGTCACCGGAGCCTTCACCACCAAATCGGCGGTATAGTAGTGGATGGCCAGCCAAGCCAACGGAACTGCCACTACGGCTGCCAGCAACAGCATCCCCACGTAACGGCGGAGCAACAGCACATACAAGTCTTTCAGCATGGCACCGTTCACCTTGCGGATGGCAATCTCGCGATAACGCTGGCGGATGTCGAACAAGGAAATGCCGAACAACCCCAGACAGGAAATGACAATGGCGATAAAGGCAAAGGCCGAATAAATGGTAGCCACCTGCCGATCAGATTTATACAACTTCTGCACATCGTCCTTTAGTAACGAATACTGGAAATTCTCCGTGCCATACACTTCCTTTTCCAACTTCCGCAGATAATCTATCACCTGAGGAATCCGACCCGGCTGACACGCAATATGATACACATCTCCCTGCATAGTAGGAAAAACCATGAAAAGCATGGGGCGTATCCCCTTGGATATATGTCCGCTATAATAATCCTCTATCACCCCCACAATCGGTCGGGCCGGAAAGTCAGGCGCCGCCTCTTTCATACGGAGATCCAACACGGTAGCTCCCTCCAAAGAGGTGTATCCCAATGCCCGCATAGCAGCCCGATTCACCACATAGCCATCCTCCTCGACAGGCAATCTTCCTTCCACAAGCTTCAGATTGAACAAGGTAAAGAATTCAGGAGTGGCAAAATTCTGATTCAATGAAACGGTTTCCCCTTTCACATTCTGAAACTCCGCCGTATAGTCGAAATCCAGAATGGAATACACATCCGCTGTCCAACATGAAATGTCCGGACATTTGCTCAATGCCTCATCAATCTGCGCAATCCGCTGCTTCCGGGCCTGTATCGATTCATCGGTATAAGAAGCATAATCCGTTGATTCATATATAAGGTTGGCCTGAATCACGTTTTCCATCCGAAATCCCGGTGGAGTATTCAACAGCAAGTTGAGATGACGATGAAAAAACAAAGCAAGGACAACCAGTACAATGGTCACCGTATATTGCACGAACAGGAATCCCTGACGCAAGCGTATGGATTTACGGTCATTCCCCGAACGAACCAGCGACATGCCCAACGGGAATTTCCAGCACCGAAATACCGTACACAATGATATCAGCAGCGGCAACCACACCACCAAAGCCAATGAGACCCATACGTCAAACGCCCCGACAGTAAATACCGTATCAAAGACACGATTGACAAAAGGCTGAGCAAGTTCCACCACTGTCCAAGCTAACAGCAACGACAATGCCGACAGCACCAGATTCTCCCAATACATCAATAGAAAAAGTGAACGGAAACCTGCTCCCCATACCCGATGAATCAGGTAAATCCGTAACCGCTTGCCCATCAGCACCGCATACAAATTGAGGTAATTAAGCAGACCGATAAAGAATATAAAGATACACATGGCCGACAAGACATACAACTGAGCGCGGTTGCCCGACACACACATCGTAGGAGAAGTGCGGTACAACAAACGGGACTCCCAATACACATCCTTCAACGACAGAAGGGAAAAAGTGTACATGCTGCCGTCACCCACCCGTGTAGGACGCAACGTCTTGCCTGCCTCATTCAATTTCTGAATATCCACTCCCGGTACAAAACGGATAAACTCCATGGGCATTCTCTCCCAAAGTGCTCCCGGCATTTCGGAAAGAATGGCATCCACCAACAAAAAACTTTTATTCTTCGGCGTGGCAAAAATACCGGATATGGTCACTGATTTCCCGGTAGACAAGACAAAGGTTTCTCCAATGGGATTCTGCTTGCCAAACAACTTATGTGCCAGGTGCTCACTCAGCAAAGCCATCCCAGGCTTTGAAAGGGAACTTTCTCCTTGCAAGAGCTGATAATGGAACAGTTTCAAGAAAGTCGTATCGGCCACTATCATATTTACCTGGAAACGATTATCCTTGTAACGTATCATGTCATGATCCAGCAGTGTGACCCGTGAACGTTGCATGACCAGTGAAGGGTCTACAGCCAGCGTATCGCCATTCAATGTGGAAGAGACCAATGCATCGTTCTCACCAATCTGACAACGAGACACATATACATTTTCCCGGTCCACACAATGGGTATCGACCGTCAGTTCCCGATGGATATATCGAAGTAAAATAATACAGCAGGCCAGACTGAAAGCCAGCCCCAACAGATTAATCAGGGTGTACGTCCGTGCTCGGAGCAGGAAACGTAAGGCATAGCGTAGTGTGTTCATATAAATTTATCTCTCTTTTATTATTCACTTTTCATCACTTCACTCGGATTGATGCGGGAAGCCTTGTGCACCTGCCAGAGCAACGTAGCCACGGAAATCACCGCTACTATCAGGAAGGCTGTCAGGAACAGGCCGACCGTCACCGGAGCCTTCACCACCAAATCGGCGGTATAGTAGTGGATGGCCAGCCAAGCCAGCGGTACTGCCACCACGGCTGCCAGCAACAGCATCCCCACGTAGCGGCGGAGCAACAGCACATACAGGTCTTTCAGCATGGCACCGTTCACCTTGCGGATGGCAATCTCCCGATAACGCTGGCGAATGTCGAACAAGGAAATGCCGAACAACCCCAGACAGGAAATGACGATGGCGATAAAGGCAAACGAAGTATAAAGCACTGCCAGCCGACGGTCTGCCGCATACATCTGTTTCACCTGGTCGGAAAACAAGGTATATTCAAACTCTTCGGTACCATATATTTCACGTTCCACTTTTTTCAAGTAATCCATCACCGCAGCTAGACGTCCCGGACGGAATGACAACGTATACAGGTCACCGGAAGAGCCACGTCGCACCACAAATACCATCGGATGTACCCCCGCGCTGATATGTCCGTCATAATAATCGTCGATGACCGCCACAATAGGATGCGCTTCCGGATTTTGAGCCCTCATCTTGTCATCTTCATGCATCAATGTAGCTCCTTGACAAGAATCATACCCCAACGCCTTCAGTGCCGCACGGTTCACCACATAATACTCCCTTTCCCAATCTTCTTCCTCTTCCATTGAGGGAAGCGTTCCCTCTACAAAACGCAATTCATAAAGACGGAAAAAAGAAGGATTGGCATATCGCATATACAAAAAAGCCGTACGCCCGTTATTCCCTATAAACTTCATTCCAAAATCACTGGAAATCAGCGCAAATTGATCCGCTACCCAATACTCTATATCGGGGCAAGCTTTCATCTTGGCCCCAAGTTGTTTCACTCGCTGCACACGTGCCTGTATGTCTTCCGGGCTCCGATAAGAAGCGAAATCCTTCGACTCGTGGGCCAGATGTGCCACCAAAATATTCTCCGTACGATACCCCGGGTCTGTATGCAGCAAGGTATCAAGCTGACGATTGAAATAAAAAGCCAGTACCACCAGTATCAAGGTAAGTACATACTGCAACACTAGCAATCCCATTCTCGTCCGTACCGACTGCCCGGCGGTACTCACCAGACGAATGCCGACAGAAGGTAAGATACGCGTGAAACGGAAATACGGATAAAGTGAGGCTACCAGCGGCAGGAATACAAGTAGCGCCAAGGACAAATACCCATCGAAAGCAGTATAGGGGAAATCAAACCCGAAAAAGCGGGATACAGGCACCCGGGTCAGCTCAATGCATACCCACGCAAGCAACACCGCCAAGGCGGAAAGCAGAAAGTTTTCGGTGAAGATTTGTGCAAAGACAGCTCCTCTTCCTGCTCCAAACACCCGGCGTATACCGTATTCGTGCGTGCGTTTGAGCATAAAAATCATGTAAAGGTTAATGAAGTTCAACAACCCGGTAACCAGCAGCAGCGCACAGATACCCATGAATATCTGCAACTGTCCCCAATCTCCCCATACATAAATAGATGCTTTATCCCTTATTTCCAACTTGGAAAAGTAACATTCTTTCAAAGGTACAAAATGAAAAGTGTACACCCGTGTATCCTCCGGATAGTACGGATTCAGACGTCGTGGATGTTTCCCCACCTGGTTAAGCATATTCATATCTGCTCCAGGTACAAAACGATACAAATCCAGCGGCATCTTCTCCCACCTATTGGAAGAGGTATTTGCCAGAAGCAAATCGAAATTCAGCCAGGTTTTGTTGGTAGGAAGCCCAATCACGCCTTTCACCACATATTCTTGTCCGTTGGAATAAGTAATTGTCTTTCCGACAGGGTTGTCCGAACCAAAAACCTCCCGTGCATACGATTGGGTCAGTACCACTGAAGAAGGATCAGTCAGGTTCTTTTCTCCCTGTATCAGCGGATAAGAGAACAGTTGAAAAAACGTGCTATCCGTAGCAAGGGCATCGCAACAGTAGCGGTGTCCCTCACTGACCAGAAAATCATTCTCCAACGGAACAAAACTACATTTCGTTTCTATCAGTTCTGGAGCAATCAGTACACTGTCATTCCAATAAGCTGCATAAGAGCCCCAATACGCCCCTCCCGACACATTCACTTGCACGGCATATACATTTTCCCGGTCCACACAATGGGTATCGACCGTCAGCTCCCGATGGATGTATCGGAGCAAAATAATACAGCAGGCCAGACTGAAAGCCAGCCCCAACAGATTAATCAGTGTGTACGTCCGTGCACGGAGCAGGAAACGTAAAGCATAGCGTAGTGTGTTCATATAAATTTGTTTTTCTTTTCTACTAATCTTATAACTTCTTATATTTCTTCACTTTAATCGTTTTCAGTACTTCCCTGTCAGTACTTCAGTACTCCCTTGAAAGTACTCCAGTACTTCTTAGGCAGTACTCCGGTACTTCCGGGGAAGTACTGGAAGCAGGTGGAAACATCTGGTTCATTCACTTAAACACCAGCTCTTCCGCGTCGCCAAAGTTATCATATCCTGTGGTAATCACCCAATCGCCGGGCTGCAAACCTTCGGTGATTTCGTATTGCAGGGGGTTCTGGCGCCCGATGACCACCGGAACCTTTCTCGCCTGGGTCTTGTCGGCATTGAGTTTGTAAATCCACTGACCGCCGGTCTGCGAATAGAAATTACCGCGTGGAATCACCAAAGCTTGTTCCGGTTGTCCTAACTCAATCTGTACCCGAAAGCTTTTTCCCAGACGGACGTTCTCGGGCATTTCTCCCGTAAAGACCAAGTCCACATCAAAGGTGCGGTCTTTCACCTCCGGCACCACCTTACTCACTTTCAAGGCATAACGTTTTCCCTGGTAAGTCACAGACGCCGGCAAGCCTACCGTCACCCTATCCACGTAGTATTCGCTCAGGGAAGCATGCACCTTGAACTGCGACATGACCTTCACTTCCGCCAGATTCTCTCCGGCTGCCACCTGCTGCCCTAATGTGACCTTCACAAAACTAAGCTGCCCATCCGACGGCGCACGTACCACCAGCTCTTCCATCCGCTCCAAGGAACGCTCCAGCTTCTTCTGTTCCCGTTCCCGGTCGTTGCGCAACAGTTCCCTGCGGATGACCGTCATGGCCGAATCGCTCTGCAGGCTCTGCATCTTCAGCTGGGTGGAGGCCGTCTTGTAACGGAACTCATCTTCCGACACCTCCAGCTGCGCCTTGCTACGGATGCCCATGCGGTATTCTTCCTGCTCTAAGGCAAAGCTTTTCCGTATCTTGTTCAGCTCGTAAGCAGCCTCCAGTGTCTGCTGTTTCAGGGTCAGACTTTTCTGTTCCATCTCAAGGGATTTCTCCTGATAAGAGATGCGCTGCTTTTCCCATTCATCCCGCTGGTCGTCTATCTCACGCAACAGGTTGGGATTGGTCAAGACCAAAATGGTGTCTCCCTGCTGCAGCAAACTGCCCTCCTCGGCCACGATACGCTCTACATTACCCGACTCGCGGGCATTGACCATCAAGGTCAGGATGGGATGCACCACTCCTTCCACATCCACGTATTCACGGAAAGGGGCCTGCTTCACCTCGGCCAGTTGCACGGAGTCTGCATCAATGCGTAAGCGCTGCGGACCGGAGGCCAGTACAATCACATAAATCAGTCCGGCCAGCAGAAGTACGCCGCCTGCCAGATAAAAACGATAGCGCACGTACCAGGGTTTCTTTTTCAATTGTATATCCATAATCGGTTTGTGTTATATTTCAGGTAAAGTTTCAGTCAGCGGACAATTCCGGTAAAAATCATATTGCGTCAGGCTGCGGAGTCCGTAATACAGCATCCAGTAGGTTTTCAGGGCCTCGATATAATTGCGCCGGGAGGTGTCTTTCTCGGTGGTGGCTGCATTCAAATCGAGCACCGACGATTTGCCCATCAGGTAAAGGCGGAGGGCCACTTCATACCGCCGACGGGCTGTTTCATCGGTACGGGAAGCGACTTCCACCTGCCGCGCCTGAAGATTGAACTGCCGCACCATCTGCCGCACGTTCAGTTCAAAGTCGTTCATGCCCTGCTCCACCTGCGTCTTGACCAGTTCAATGTTCGATTTGGCCACACGTACCTTTCCTTTTCCTCTTCCCCAGTCCAATATCGGAATCACTACCGACAGGCTCACGTATTGCTGGTCGAGGGGATTACGATAAGAATCCCGAAGCCGGTCGGCCGTCTGCGAAAGCCCGAACTGGAGATACAAATCTGCCTTCAATCCCCGGCTCGCACGGGCGGAAGCCAACTGGCTGCGGCTTTCCAACTGCCTCCGCCGGTAGGTCTCGATTTCCGGACTGTGCAGATGAGCCTGTTCCAGCGCCTTGTCCAAAGGCACTTCAAAAGCCGGCACACTGTCGTGCGGAATCACCTCTATCTCTTCTTCCTCCCGGATACCCAAGAAAGAACGGAAGGTAAGCATCGCGTCTTCCACACTGATACGGGCTTTCATCAGGTTGGTCTCCTCGGTCAATTTGTTCACCTCCAGCTGCAACATCTCGTTCTCCGTAATGTTGCCGATGCGATACCGTCCGCGGGCATAGCGATACAAGGTATCGGCAGACGCATAGTTGGCACGGGCAATCTCCATATCGGACTGGGCAGCGGCTAATGCGAAAAACAGTTCACAGGTTTTCGAAGCAATCAGCTCCAACGTCTCGCTATATGTTTTCTTGGCTTCCTGAAAACGGACCGGTTCAATGCGGCGGTTCCACTTCAAGGAATTATAGCCAAAGAGAGACTGCTGGTAACCTATCGTGAAGGGCTGGGTGTTATAGGCTGTACTTTTCTCACCCAGTTCATCCATACGCTGGGCAGCCGTCTGCATGAAAAAGTTACCTCCTGTAAACCACACGTTCTGGCTGACGGAAAGGGTCAGGTCGGTAGCCAACTGGTTCTGGCGGAGAAACAGTTCCGTACCATCAGGCTGGGTTACTTTGTTAATCTGCCGGTTCAGATAAGGAGATGCCGACAAACTCACCTCAGGCAGATAGTCTGCCCGAAACGAACGGTAACTCCAGTACGCCGCCCGATAAGTATGCCGGGCAGCTTCGGCCTCCGGAGAACTGGCCTGTGCCATCCGGATGGCCTCTTGCAGTGTCAGCTTCTCGCCCCACACGGTTTGTCCACAGAAAAGCAGACAAGCCATAAGTAATCCTATTTTGTGTTCCATCTTCATACGCATAGTAATCTGCTTTTTTAGTTCCAAAAACCGTGCCATTCGGATAACACGTTGATTATGCATAAGATAGGAAGAATGGACAAATTTATTTCATGTGCGCATTCGCACAAAAAGCGTGCGAAAGTGCACATACAGCACAAGCAAAAAAGCATTATCTTTGCGAAAGACACCTTGATATTGTATGGAAGAAAAAGGAAAAATACTCATCATTGACGACAACGAAGACGTGCTCTTCGCGTTAAACCTGCTCTTGGAGCCTTATATGGAACAAATACGGGTCACTACGCAACCTTCCCGGATTACCCATTTCATGACGACTTTCCACCCCGACGTGATTCTGCTCGACATGAATTTCCAGCGGGATGCCATCAGCGGGCAGGAAGGACTGGATTACCTAAGACAGATTCTTCACCTCGACCCGCAGGCGGTAGTGGTGTTCATGACGGCGTATGCGGATACCGATAAGGCGGTACAGGCCATCAAAGCCGGAGCTACCGACTTTATTTCCAAGCCGTGGGAGAAAGAGAAATTGCTGGCCACCCTGTCGTCCGCGGTAAAGCTGAGCCGTTCCCGTCAGGAAGTCGGACGGTTGCAGAATGAAGTGCAGGCGTTGAAAGGAGACGACACGCTTCCGGAACTGATTGGCGACTCTCCGGCCATGCAAAAAGTGAAAGAAACCATCTACAAGCTCTCCGATACGGATGCCAACCTGCTGATACTGGGAGAAAACGGTACGGGAAAAGACTTGGCGGCACGCATGCTGCGCTTCTTCTCACCCCGACGGGAGCAGGTGTTCATTCCGATTGACTTGGGAAGCATCCCGGAACAGCTGTTCGAAAGTGAATTGTTCGGGTACGAAAAGGGGGCTTTCACGGATGCCCGGAAAGCGAAACCGGGCCGAATGGAAACGGCTTCGGGGGGTACATTATTTCTGGATGAAATCGGCAACCTGTCCCTGCCCATGCAGGCCAAGTTGCTGACGGCCATCGAAAAGCAGTGCATCACCCGCCTGGGGGCAGTGAGTCCGATACACATCGATGTCCGCTTGATTTGTGCCACCAACGCCAACCTGCACCAGCTGGTGGCGGAAGGGAAATTCCGACAAGACTTGCTCTACCGCATCAATACCGTGGAACTGCACATCCCTCCCCTCCGGGAACGCGGAGAGGACATCCTGTTACTGGCCATGCATTTCTTAAGTCAGTACAACCGGAAATACCGCAAGGAAATCAAGGGACTGACGCGTGAAGCGAAAAACAAACTTTTGAAATATGAATGGCCGGGCAATGTGCGCGAATTGCAGCACACCGTGGAACGGGCCGTCATCTTGAGTGAAAACGGACTTCTGAAACCGGATGACTTCCTGTTTCCGCAGGGAAATACGCCTCGTCCGCAAGCGCTGGCGGAAGAACTGAATCTGGAGAAACTGGAAAAGAATGCGATTGAACGGGCCTTGAAAATAAGTGCAGGAAACATGAGCAAGGCCGCCGAACTGTTGGGAATTACGCGTTTTGCACTGTATCGGAAACTGGAAAAATGGGGCTTATGAAAACGTATGGACACCACCTCATATTGCACATTGTGGGCTTAGTTCTCTGCATCACCGCAGGCGTACTGGCCATCCAGCATGAACTTTTGTTCTGCAGCATTATCTGTGGACTGCTGCTGGTGGGCATCTGCTATCACTTATACCGCATCCAGATGCGTCAGACCGAAACCATGGGTCGCCTTGTGGAATGTATGAAGCAGAATGACCTGGGGCAACGGGTCTGTGCGCCTTTTGCCGACCCACAGATGCAGAAACTGGCCGACGACCTTTCGCTGGCGCTGAAGAATCTCCGCACCTGCATATTGGATGAGGAGGTGAAACACCAATACTATGAAATGCTGTTGAACAAGGTGGACACGGCCGTTCTTGTAGCCGACCGGGACAACCGGATAGAATGGATGAACAAGGCGGCCCGCGAACTGTGGGGACATTGTGCCCTTCTGCCGGAAGAAATCAGTACCGCCATCCAGGAGAATCGGCAAGTAGCCCACCTGCAAAAGGGGAATGCCACTTTCGACCTCTCCCTATCCGTCACACACATCCAACTGCAAGGACGAACCTGCCGATTAATCAGCCTGAAAAATATTCACGGGGCCTTGGAATACAAAGAAATGGAAGCCTGGCAGAAACTGATACGGGTGCTGACGCATGAAATCATGAATTCCATCACTCCGATTATTTCCCTGGCAGACACCTTGAACGAACGGAGTCAGGAACACCCCGACGATGCCCGTACACGCACCTACGTGCAGCAAGGATTGCAAGTCATCTACCGCCGGGGAAAGGGATTGCCGGAGTTTGTGGAGAATTACCGGAAGCTGACCCGCATTTCCGCCCCCGTCAAGGTGGAAATTCCCCTGGAACAATTCTTTACCGACTTGCAACGCCTTTATCCGGAACCGGAATTTCATTTTGAATATCCGTCTTCTCACCTTAAATGGCTGGCCGACCGCACACAGATGGAACAGGTGTTCATCAACCTGCTGAAGAACGCCCGCGAGGCTTGTGCCCATCGTCCGCATCCGGATATCCGTGTCCGCGTGGAAGCTCATGCGCAGGAGCTGGTCTTCGAAATCCGTGACAACGGGGAAGGCATGCTGCCGGAGGTGACAGAGCGTATCTTTGTTCCTTTCTTCACCACCAAAAGCAACGGTTCGGGCATCGGACTCACCCTTTGCAAACAGATTGTCAGCCTGCACGGAGGACAAATCAGTGTACAAAGCACGGCGGGGAAAGGAAGCTGTTTCCACCTCTCTTTCCCCGCCGTATAATCAAGTTTTACAAAGACTCATTTCATAACCCATTGCAGGCAGACCGGTTTATCGGTGTGGATGGTCTTTCCTGTATCCTGCAAGAGACCGGTTTCTGCATCACGGGCAAATACCTGAATCTCGTTGGTATCCCGACAAGCTACCAGCAAGTACTTGCCATTGGGCGTAATCGTGAAGTTACGGGGATGAATACCCGTCAGCTGATAACCGACCTTCGTCAGGGTTCCGTCGGCAGGAGACACCTTGAAAATGGCCACTCCATCCGCCTTCAGACGGTTGGAAGCATACAAAAACTTCCCGTCGGGTGAAAGATGGATATCGGCACTTCCCTTCGCGCCTACCGTATCTGCCTTGATGACCTGCTGCTGCATTAAGGTCTTTCCATCGTATGAAAATACCACGACTTCTCCTGAAAGTTCTGTCAACAGATAGGCATGTTTCCCTTGCTTGTCGAAACAAGCGTGACGCGGCCCAGAACCCGGTGCCAGTTCAATGTCAAAAGCGGCAGCCTCATCCAGCAAATCAGTTCCCTGTGTACCGGAAGCCTGTTTCACCGGAAACGCGTGGATACGGTCGGTACCTAAATCATTCGCTAAAAGAAGTTTGCCGTCGGGCGTGAAATATACGCAATGCAAGTGAGGCTGGTCCTGACGTTCCTTATCGGCTCCTTTTCCCTGAAAAGCAATGGCATGCCCCTCTCCCAGACTTCCATTTGCCAGACGGGGAAAGACAGTGATATTGGCTCCCATGTAATTGGCCGTCAGCACGAATTTCCCGTCCGGACTCACTGTGATGTAACACGGTGACGCTCCTTCGGTCGACTGGCTGTTCACCAGCGACAGACTGGCGGTCAAGGAATCCAAGGCCAAGGCGTTGGCCGTAAAACCTTTCTCGGTTTCTCCCACGGCATACACGTGTGTACCGTCCTGATCTGGTACCAGGTAAGAAGGATTCTCAATTCCCGACAAGGCACTGGCCTGTACAGCATCGCCTGTCTCCTGATTGAAGCGATATACTTTCACCCCTTCCTGGTCGGCTTTTGCATAACTGCCCACCAGCATCAGCAACGTGTCTGCCTCATGGGTCACACTTGTTTTCTGCTCACTCTTTCCGGCGCAGGCTCCCATCAGGATACCGCCCACACACAACGACATTAAAATCTGTTTCATCTTAGATTTACGGTTATTTTAATAAAGAATTCAAATACTGTCCCTTCTTCTGCGTCAGCTTGCCATAACATACTGCATGCTTCGGACAATGGTGGTAACAAGCCTGACACATCGCACAACGGCTGCCCCACTGTGGACGTCCTTCTACCATACGGATATTCTCCAACGGACAACTTTTGGCACAGAGTCCGCAACCAATACATGCTTCCGATGCATAAAACTTTTTCGGACGAATCATGAAACGGTTGAACATCGGACGCACCACATACGTCTTCAGCCAAGGCACACTTCCTTCATGGCAATCCAATCCCTCTTCCCGTCGAGTAATCCTCCGGCTGAGATCTTCCACTCTGCTGGGAGCCTGCTTCAACTTACGAGCCGCCAGTTCCGGTTCATCCACATCAAATCCCGACATACAAACGTATGTGTTGGGCATCATCACCGAAAAGCCAGCCTTGCAACGCCATCCCCGCCGAGCCGCAGCCCGCGCAAACACCTGTGCCGTCTTTCCCGTATCATCGCCACAGGTACAGACAAAATACAGGTAATCAGGCACTCCCTTCCATTCCAACTTGGCCAGTGCTTCCAATACCACCGGAGGAGGCCCCCACGAATAAACCGGAAACACAAAACCCAGCATTCCATCTGCAGACTGCGGAAAGTCCGGTTTTCCGTTCAGTAAATCCGTCAATTTATATACAGAATCCTGCAAATGTTCTCCCAACTTCCGGGCCACCCATTCCGAATTTCCCGTTCCAGAAAAATAAAAAATCATACGAATCCTATTACGTTCAACGTTCACATACAAATAAGGCGAAGAACCTTGACACTGATACATCCAAGATTCTTCGCCTTAGAAAAAGAAGAAGCCGTACCCGAGGCGTGACGAAACTCCGAATGACAGGTTTTGAGTGCCCCCCTTCCTTTGTAATCCACCGGCATAAATGCTACCCGAAGGCGTGGCCCGCCATTGGAAGAAGACGCTTGTCTCGGTATTTCTTATAATTTGATGAGTTTCCCGATTCTGCAAGTACGGCTTCAATTTTGTATGACAAATATACGACAATAATTTGAATCTGCAAAGAGATTGCATAAAAAAAGGATGCCATTTTATGTGGCATCCTTTATACGTTGTCTCCGTTTCCGGAAGAGAATTAAGCAGCTTTTGCTTTAGCAACTACAGCCTTGAAAGCTTCCGGATGGTTCATGGCTAAGTCAGCCAACACCTTACGGTTGATTTCAATACCTGCTTTGTGCAATGCACCCATCAACTTAGAGTAAGACATACCTTCCAGACGAGCAGCTGCGTTGATACGCTGAATCCACAATGCGCGGAAGTTACGTTTTTTGTTCTTACGGTCGCGATATGCATAAGTCAGACCTTTTTCCCAAGTATTCTTAGCAACGGTCCAAACGTTCTTTCTTGCACCAAAATAACCTCTGGTTAAACCTAAAATTTTCTTTCTTTTTGCTCTAGAAGCAACGTGATTTACTGATCTTGGCATAGTTTTTTAATTCTTTTTGAATGATAGCGCCGATATTTTACAACCGGACTTGAGGCTAATGCATTCGGTTAATAATTTAAATGATACGTGTACGCTCTCGTGAAGATTAACGCATGCACAGAAGTTCCTTTACCTGATTCAAGTTAGCATTGTCTACTAAGCCCATGTGGCAAAGGTTTCTTTTCTGCTTTTTAGTCTTCTTAGTCAGAATGTGACTGTGAAAAGCGTGCTTTCTTTTGATTTTACCTGTTCCGGTAAGAGTGAATCTTTTTTTAGCACCGGAGTTAGTCTTGATCTTTGGCATCTTGTTAAATTTTTAATTATTATTATTCAACGTGGCAACGCACTATACCGGCGCGTTACGCACTTTTTTTCATTCTTTCGGTTCAACCGGTTTAGCAGCTTCAGGTTTGGCTGCTTTCTTCGGAGCTCCTGCCTTCTTCGGAGACAACGATATCGTCATTCTCTTTCCTTCGAGCAACGGCATCTGTTCTACCTTTGCATAGTCTTCCAAGTCGTTGGCAAAACGGAGCAACAGCACTTCGCCCTGTTCCTTGAACAAGATGGAACGTCCTTTGAAAAACACGTAAGCCTTCACCTTGTCTCCATCCTGCAAGAAGCCGATGGCATGCTTCAACTTGAAATTATAATCATGTTCATCGGTCTGAGGTCCGAAACGGATTTCCTTCACGTTCACCTTTACCTGTTTTGCCTTCTGTTCCTTTGCACGTTTTTTCAACTGGTAAAGGAACTTAGAATAATCTATAATTCTACAAACTGGAGGAACGGCATTCGGTGAAATTTCGACCAAGTCGGCTTCATGTTCTTCCGCAAGTTTCAAAGCCTGCGCAATCGGATATACAGCCGATTCAATATCATCTCCCACAATACGTACTTCTTTGGCGCGAATCTGTTCGTTGATTCGATGTTGCCCTTTTAACGTGTCATTTTTCATTAAAAATAGTGTCTTCCTTGTTTGTTTCTTGAATTATAAATTAATATTGAAAAATCCGTTTGCAGTCCCTTGTTTTTGATAGGGGCTGCAAACGGCTGCAAATTTACCATTTATTTATCATATTATGAACTTCTTCTGCAATATTTTTTGCAAAATCTTCGATTTTCATGGTTCCTTTGTCTCCTTCACCCTGCTTACGTACGGCTACTTCACCGTTTTCGGCTTCTTTTTCACCCACAACCAGCATGTAAGGAATACGTTTCATTTCATTGTCGCGAATCTTACGGCCAATCTTTTCGTTACGGTCATCCACAATGGCACGGATGTCGTATTTCTTCAAATCCTGACGAACCTTATCGGCATAGTCGTTGAATTTTTCAGAGATAGGCAGGATAGCCACCTGATCCGGAGTCAACCACAACGGGAACTTACCGGCTGTATGTTCAATCAATACGGCCACAAAACGTTCCATTGAACCGAACGGTGCACGGTGAATCATTACCGGACGATGTTTCTGGTTATCAGAACCCATGTATTCCAGTTGGAAGCGTTCCGGCAGGTTGTAGTCTACCTGGATAGTACCCAACTGCCAGCGACGGCCGATGGCATCCTTCACCATGAAGTCCAGTTTCGGACCGTAGAATGCAGCTTCACCGTATTCTACTTTGGCTTTCAGTCCTTTTTCTTCGCAAGCTTCTACGATGGCACGTTCAGCCTTTTCCCAGTTCTCATCGCTACCGATATACTTTTCACGGTTCACTTTGTCACGCAGAGAAATCTGTGCTTCAAAGTTTTCCAGTCCCATGGAAGTGAACACGATAGAAATGATATCCATCACACGGAGGAATTCATCCTTCACCTGATCCGGACGGCAGAAGATGTGTGCATCATCCTGCGTAAAGCTACGTACACGAGTCAATCCATGCAATTCACCACTCTGTTCGTAACGGCAAACCGTACCAAATTCTGCGATACGCAACGGCAGATCACGATAAGAACGCGGAGAGTTCTTGTAAATCATACAGTGATGCGGGCAGTTCATCGGTTTCAGGAAGTACTCTTCGCCTTCTTCCGGAGTGTGGATAGGCTGGAAAGAATCCTTACCATATTTCGCATAGTGTCCGGAAGTGACATACAACAGTTTGTTGCCAATCGGCGGACACATTACTTCCTGATAGTCATAACGTGACTGGATGCGACGCAAGAAATCCTGCAGGCGGATACGCAGTGCAGTACCTTTCGGCAACCACATCGGAAGTCCCTTACCTACCGTATCCGAAAACATGAACAAATCCATTTCCTTACCAATCTTACGGTGGTCACGTTTTTTGGCTTCTTCCAGCATCACCAGGTATTCATCCAACATTTTCTTCTTCGGGAAAGTAATACCATAGATACGGGTCATCTGCTTGCGGTCTTCCTGTCCTCTCCAGTAGGCACCGGCTACCGACAACAGCTTGATGGCCTTGATCGGAGCCGTAGAAAGCAAGTGCGGGCCACGACACAAGTCTGTAAACGCACCCTGCGTATAAGTAGTGATGTGACCGTCTTCCAGTTCGGAAATCAGTTCACACTTGTAAGTTTCTCCTCTTTCACCAAACATCTTCAGCGCATCATCCTTCGAGATGTTCTGGCGAACAAGTTCTTCTTTCTTGGCAGCCAGTTCAGCCATTTTCTTTTCAATGGCAGGCAGGTCGCCTTCCTTGATGACAGCTTCACCCGGATCTACGTCATAATAGAATCCGTTTTCAATGGCCGGACCGATACCGAACTGAATGCCCGGATACAATTCCTGCAGCGCTTCAGCCAGCAAGTGTGCACTTGTGTGCCAGAAGGCATGCTTGCCTTCTTCGTCATCCCATTTATAAAGAACGAAGTTTGCATCTTCGTTGATAGGGCGATTCAAATCTACAGTTTCGCCGTTTACTCCACATGCCAGCACATCCTGTGCCAGACGGGAACTGATGCTTTCTGCAATCTGCAGACCCGTAACTCCTTCGTTGTATTCACGAACAGAGCCATCAGGAAAAGTTATCTTAACCATAGTCTTTATAGTGTTAATCTGTTATTGAGACGCAAAAATATAAACTTTTTAATTAAAGAAGAAAATTGCATTCATTTATTTCTCCTCCACTGTGGTAAATCGCTTGATAATGTTGTACGCAGAGAAAATTCCCAACTCGCCAGCCTTACTCAAGTCCTGGATACCCTGCCGGTTATTACCTAGGAAGATATTCGTCAGCCCGCGGTTGAAATACGCATCCGCGAAACGTGGATCCAGCTCAATGGCCTTGTTGTAATCCACCAGTGCAGCCCGGTAGTCTTTCATCACGGCCAGAATATTTCCTCTGTTATAATATGCATACACAAAGTCGGGAGCCAGCTCAATCACACGGTCCAAGTCCTCACGTACCTTGTTATAGTCATACGAACGCACCTGCAAGTCCTTGTTGTTATCCACTGTTTCCACTTCATACTTCCGGTCGCGCTTGCGGTATTCCAACTGCTTGTAGTAAATCAGCGCACGACTGAAATAGGCCGGGAAGAAAGTAGAATCACAACGGATGGCATCATCCAAGTCCTTCAATGCATTGTCGAAATCCTGTACCAAATAGAAATCAAGCGCACGCGCATAGTAATGCAACGCATCATTCGGTTCCTTCACAATGGCAGCCGTCTGTTCATCGATGGATGCGAAATGCTGTTTCACCTGCTCTTCCGAGAGCGAAGCCTCGTTGTTCGTAATCAGCAGACGATGAGGAAGAGCCCCACGGGCATTCATGTCATCAATTTCTTTATAATAGTTGATCTGCCGCTTCACTTCTTCCGGACGCTCGTAATAGCTCAACGCAAACATCGGCTGTGGCAAAATAGTTACATTCTTGTCCTGTACCCTGCCCCGATAGTCCGTCTTGTAACGGTCGTCCTCCGAATCGTTGTCGGCCACTACAATCTTACGGTAGTTCTCCACGTTCTTGTCCGATTTCTTACGCGTCTTGTCCGCCGAAGCCGTCTGCTTCTTCGTTCCGTTCTGCGATTCAATCTGCGCTTTCAGCACTTTGAACTCATCGGCATCCGCCCCTTTCAAGTCGCCCACTTTCCGTCTGGCCTGCGCACGATACTGATAGCCGGCCAGGAAGTTCGGATATTCCTTCAGCACCGCCGAATAATCTTCGATAGCCCCCGGATAATCCCCTGTACGGTCACGCAACAATCCTCGGTTGAACCGGGCCATCAGATTGTCGGGTTCCATCTTGAGCACGAAGTCGAAGTCCTCGATGGCACGATTGTCATCTCCCACCTGCGCACGCAACAGACCACGGTTGTAGTGACCGATGAAATTGTTCCGGTCCACATCCAATGCCAAATCATAGTCCGACATGGCCCCGCGCAAATTGTTCTGGTGATAACGTGCCAGCGCGCGATTGATATACACGCCCGCATTGCGCACCGAAAGACGGATGGCCTCCGTCAGATCCGCTTCCGCATCCTTGTACTTTCCACGCTGCAGGAACAGCATACCTCTTGACGACCATGTGTCCGGATTATAACGGTCCATTTCAATCGCCTTGTCGGCATCCGTCATGGCCTGCAACGTATCCTTCTGCTTCAATGACACCTCCGTACGCATCAGATACGCATCCGTATAGCGTGGAGAGATACGAATCAGCGTATCCAAGTCGGCCCGTGCCTGTGCATACTCTTCCTCATGCATCCGGCAAAGCGCCAGGTTGTGCCACAGGCTGATATTTTCCGGATCCATTTCCAAGGCTTTCCGGTAATCCTGGATGGCCCCTTGATAATTCTGCTGCCGGATACGCGAGATACCCCGCACCTGATACGCATTGACTACGAACGGATTGCGTTGCAACGCTTCCGAACAGTCGGCTTCTGCTCCCTGATAATCGTCCAAGTTCATCTTGGCCAGTCCGCGATAAAAATACGGTTCAGCCAAATACGGCTTCACTCCGATTACCTGATTAAAGTACTGGATAGAGAGGACATAATCCTCGAAATAAAGTGCATTTTTCCCGATGGTCATCACCCTGTCCGTATTAATCTGACACAGGGCAGCCACCGGGAAAAACATACCTATATATAATATGTATAGGAATCTTCTGATCATCTGACTGTTTTCACTTTATAAGAGCAACGAGCCTTGCCATTTACCATGCCATTCAGTTTGCCACGAATCATCTGCTTGCGCAAAGCCGACAGATGGTCGATGAACATGGTCCCTTCCAAGTGGTCAAACTCATGCTGCATCACGCGTGCCAGATAACCCTCCACCCACTCGTCGTGCGGCTGCATGTTTTCGTCGAGGTAAGTGACATGAATCTTGTCCGGACGCTTCACACTTTCATGGATGCCCGGCAAACTCAGACAGCCTTCCTCCATAGATACCATCTCTCCGCCTGTTTCCAGAATGTGAGGATTGATATAGGCACGTTTGAAATCCTTGAACTCCGGCATGTCGTCCGACAACACGTCCAAGTCAATCACTACCACCCGGATAGGAAGTCCCACCTGCGGAGCAGCCAGTCCCACGCCGTCTGCACGGTCCATCGTTTCAAACATATTTGTAATCAGCTCTTTCAAGCCTGGATAATCCGGCGTAATATCTTCGGCCTCCTGACGCAACACAGGCTGGCCATACACATAAATCGGTAAAATCATATTCTGTTTTATTAAGTTTTTGAGTTACATTCTTCTTGATTCCAAATACGACTGCAGAATGATGGTCGCACTGATTTCATCCACCAGCGCCTTGTTCTGGCGGGCCTTCTTCTTCAGGCCTCCGTCCAGCATGGCCTGATGCGCCAGCACGGAAGTAAACCGTTCGTCCACCAGCTCCACCGGTACCTCCGGCAGTTTTTTCTTCAGCTGGGCAAGGAAAGGCTTGATGTACTTCATGTTTTCCGAATCCTCGTTGTTCAGCTGCTTGGGATGCCCCACAATGATACGCTCCACCTTTTCCTGGGCCACATACTTCAGCAGGTAGTCCATCAATTCGTGCGTCGGCACCGTAGTCAGCCCGTTCGCAATAATCTGCATCGGGTCGGTCACCGCGATTCCCGTGCGCTTTCTGCCATAATCAATTGCCAAAATTCTGCTCATACGCCGACAAAAGTACAAATTTATTCCTTACCTCTTCATATATAATACTTAAAAAAACATACCGCCCTTCCCTACCGTGCAAACTGAAACTCTCTGTTTCAAATAAAATCAGAGGCACACATCGGATTTAGGAAAAATATGCGTACCTTTGCACGCATAGAATACATATTTTACATCACACAATATGCAGGAAAAAATCATTATTCTTGACTTCGGTTCACAAACCACGCAGCTCATCGGCCGCCGTGTGCGCGAGCTGAACATGTATTGCGAAATTGTTCCTTACAACAAGTTTCCGCACGACGACCCGTCGGTTATCGGCGTAATCTTGTCGGGAAGCCCTTTCTCCGTGTACGACGAAAAGGCTTTTAAAGTAGACTTAACCCACATCCGCGGGAAGTATCCTATCCTGGGCATCTGCTACGGTGCACAGTTCATGGCCTACACCTACGGAGGTAAGGTAGAACCAGCCAACACCCGTGAATATGGACGTGCCCACCTGGCTACCTTCAACCACGAAAGCCCGCTGCTGAAAGGCATCCGCGAACATTCTCAGGTATGGATGAGCCACGGCGACACCATCACTGCCATTCCCGACGATTTCGAGATTATCGCTTCAACCGACAAAGTGGCTATCGCTGCTTATCAGGCAAAGAATGAAAAACTCTGGGGCGTACAATTCCACCCGGAAGTGTTCCACACAGAAGACGGTACCCAACTGCTGAAGAACTTCGTGGTAGACATCTGCGGAGGGAAGCAGGACTGGAGCGCAGCCTCTTTCATCGAGACCACAGTGGCCAGCTTGAAAGAACAGCTCGGCAACGACAAGGTGGTGCTGGGACTGAGCGGCGGTGTAGACTCTTCGGTGGCAGCCGTATTGCTGAACAAGGCTATCGGCAAGAACCTGACCTGTATCTTCGTAGACCATGGGATGCTGCGCAAGAACGAATTCAAGAACGTATTGCACGACTATGAATGTCTCGGACTGAACGTCATCGGCGTGGATGCCAGCGAGAAATTCTTCTCTGAACTGGCCGGAGTGACCGAACCGGAACGCAAACGTAAAATCATCGGAAAAGGTTTCATCGACGTATTCGATGAAGAAGCCCACAAGATTCACGACGTGAAATGGCTGGCACAGGGTACCATCTACCCCGACTGCATTGAGTCATTGTCTATCACCGGAACCGTCATCAAGAGTCATCACAACGTAGGCGGTCTGCCCGAAAAGATGAACCTGAAACTTTGCGAACCTCTGCGTCTCCTGTTCAAGGACGAAGTTCGCCGCGTAGGTCGCGAGCTGGGTATGCCGGAACATCTGATTACCCGTCATCCGTTCCCGGGTCCGGGTCTGGCCGTACGTATCCTGGGCGACATCACCCGTGAGAAAGTACGTATCCTGCAGGATGCCGACGATATCTTCATCCAGGGCTTGCGCGACTGGAAGGTGAAAGATGAAAACGGAAACGAAACTGCCCTGTACCATCAGGTATGGCAGGCCGGAGTCATCCTGTTGCCGGTACAGAGTGTCGGAGTAATGGGTGACGAACGTACCTACGAACGTGCAGTAGCCTTGCGTGCGGTTACCAGTACCGATGCCATGACAGCCGACTGGGCTCACCTGCCATACGAATTCCTGGCAAAGGTTTCCAACGATATCATCAACAAAGTAAAAGGCGTGAACCGCGTTTGCTACGATATCTCTTCCAAACCGCCAGCCACCATCGAATGGGAATAATCCAATTCCTTTCTTGATATAAAAAACAGCCTCAGCTTTTTCAAGCCGAGGCTGTTTTTTTATGCTTTCGCCACCTTTTTCCGTATCGTCATCCAGTAGACCGTCAGCACCAGCAGGCCGGTGACTACCCATGATACCGGATACACAATCATCAGCACATCGTATCCCCTCCATATCGGCGACACCACGTAGACCCACACCATTCGGAGCAGACAGGTACCGAAAACCGTCAGCAAGGCCGGGGTGAGCGACTTGCCCATACCCCGCAACGAAGAACCTGCAATCTCATAGCTGCTGGCAATGAACTGCAAAGCCAGCACCAGGTGCATGCGAAGCGTCCCGAAATGATGCACCATCGGCACACTAGAAAAGAATCCCAGGAAGAAATCACTCTGCCAGGCAAAAAGCCAGTTGAATGCCGCACAGAAAGCTACGCTCGACCCCATGCAAATCCAGAATACCCGGTGCACACGGTCCATTCTTCCGGCCCCATAGTTCTGCGCAATGAAACTGATAGCGGCTCCGTTGAATCCCTGGATGATAAAATAACAATAGTATTCAAAATTGACGGCTGCTGCCGAACCGGCAATCGCATCGGCCCCGTAACTGTTGATGGACGACTGCACCACCACATTGGAAATGGAAAAAATCATCCCCTGCAAGCCCGCCGGAACACCGATACGCAGCATACGGTTCAGTTCCGTGGAATAAATCTTCATCTTGCTGAAATGCAGCCGGAAAGGTTCTTTCTCCCTACACAGCAGCCGGATAATCAGCGCCGCACTCACCGCATTAGAGATTCCCGTCGCCACAGCCACACCTGCCACTCCCATGTGGAAGCAAAGCACGAACAGCAGATTGAGCAACGTATTGACCACCCCGGCAATGACCAGAATATACAGCGGACGACGCGTATCGCCCATGCTTCGCAGAATCGCCGCCCCGAAGTTGAATGCCATGATGAAAGGCATCCCCAAGAAATAGATACGCAGATAGGTCACGGCCTGGTCCAGCACATTCGGAGGGGTTCCCATCCATGTCAGAATCGGCTTGGCTGCCACCTGTCCCAACAACAACAGAAAAATTCCGCTCAGCAGGGCCACCAGCTCCACCGTATTGATGGCGTGGCGTATACTCCGGTCGTCCCGCTGACCGATATGGTTGGAGATAATGGCACAGGCTCCCATGGAGATACCCATGAACAGGTTGATGAGCAACCCGATGACAGGCGCGTTACTTCCCACGGCTGCCAGGGCTTCACTTCCCACAAAGTGTCCTACCACGGCCACATCGACCGAATTAAAAAGTTCCTGTAACAAACTACTGGCTGCCAGCGGAAGGGCAAACACCAGAATTTTCTTAAACAACGGCCCGTTGAGCATGTCAATCTCGTTGCTTCGGCTCCGTTTCTTATCCACACTGTTATCCATCTTTTTTACCTTCTTCAAAAATGCGCGGCAAAGTTACTGCAAATTTGGGAAAGATGGGATATTGAATAAATAGAAACTACATTAAGTTATCAATAAATTAATTCTCTACCAACTATTACTTCAACAACAATAGAATCTCTTTGTAAACCCTTAATCGTAACTATTACTCCGTAAAAACGAGAAACATTAGAATAAACTTAACGCTATAAATAACACGTATTTATCAAAAACAACAAGAATTTTGTATCTTTGTGGCGTACTATTATGCTCTTTCGTATAACACCGAATTTTAAATAGTCAAGGGACAAAAGAAAGGAGGTGTTATTTATGAGAGTAAAATGTACATGTCCCTTGAAACCTGTTTCTGTAACTGACTATTACCGTATGAGATATGGACGTATCGAGTATGTTCATTCTCATTGTCGTAGATGGCCCAGAAGATAAGGCTACTAGGGACCATAAGGCTGCTATTTTTTAGCAGCCTTATGTCTTTCTATAAAAATACGCATTTCCTGTATTGAACTATTGAGTTCTTCTTGTGTAAAAGGCTTATTTAAAGTATTCTCAGGATGGTGTATTTGATGTCTAATGATTTCAGTTTTAATCAATTGTTCGATTTTTGTACCGTTTTTAATTATTTTTACATAGGGTATTTGGGGCTTTCCAGTTTCAAAATCACGTTTCCACCCTTCTGATTCAATATAACTATATAATTCATTATGATATTCTATACTACTATCACCAAATGCAGTATATGCTATTTCATTTAATGAAGGATATGGTAATTGCGACTCATTAATCCGTTCAATCTTTTTCCCTTGTTCAGCATCTTTCACTAATCTTACTTCATCAAAAGTGAGCTGTTTTAAAATTAATGAGCTATGAGTTGTTATTATAACCTGTATATTGTCCTTTTTAGACAATTCTTTTAATGCATGTATAAGAAGATTTTGATGATATGCATGTTGCGCTGTTTCAGGTTCTTCTATGGCATATATAATTCCAGGTGACTTAGCTTTTTCTTGTTTTCTTTCGGCTTCAGCCCTGAAAAAATTTATGAGAATAAGTCTTTTAACCCCACTTCCACGTTTATTTATAGGAATGTCATCATCTCCAGTTATTGATACTGACTTAAATACATCCACCCATTTTAAGTCGTCAATTGTAGGTAAAGTAGGATGTAATGTATTTGCCAATGTAGGATTCATTTCATTAATTTTCTCAACGGTACGATTTGAAACAAGTTGAAGTTGTTCAATAACTGCATTGTAAATCTCCTGACATTTTAATTTTATATCAGAAGATGCCATTATTATTTTAACCGCTTCTTTCAATGGGTCTTGAACCTCTTTATCTTTATCTCCATTACTTCTGTCGGCCTGAAATAAAGTATAAACCGGCATCATTAGTGTCCACTAAAAAATCATAGTAGTTCTTTGAAATTATTGAGATTCAATTTGTTATGAGTAATTTTGGGGAGAACGGATTTGAATTTACT
>NZ_JAOQJI010000030.1:0-48298 GCF_025567125.1 Phocaeicola fibrisolvens
AAAATGACAATAAAAATGGCATATGAAAATGATAGACCATAATCACTTCATATGCCATTTTATTTTTGGGGGACATTTACTGAATATCCCAACTTTAAAGATTATTCTTTGTCACGATCCGGAGAAAAACGTACCGGGTCATTGTACTGCTCTTGCAGTTTAGCCATTTCCGCCTTCAGTTCCGTCACGATTCCCTCATATTCTTTCTGACCATACAAATTGTGCATTTCGTGCGGGTCTTCCTGCAAGTCATACAGCTCCCATGTATCAATGTCATTATAGAAATGAATCAGTTTGTAACGGTCTGTACGTACTCCGTAATGGCGTTTCACCATGTGTTCGGCCGGATACTCGTAGAAATGGTAATACAAAGCCTTGCGCCAGTCTTTCGGGTGCTCTCCTTTTAACAAAGGCAGCAGAGAAACTCCGTGCATGTCCGACGGAACTTCCACTCCCGCCAATTCCAGGAAAGTAGGCGCATAGTCGATATTCTGCACCATTTCCGTAATGTCTCCCTTGCGGGTAAAACCTTCCGGCAGACGCATAATCAGCGGGGTATGCATGGATTCTTCATACATGAAACGCTTGTCGAACCAACCATGCTCTCCCATATAGAATCCTTGGTCGGAAGTATAGACAATCAATGTATTTTCCAGCAAACCTTTTTCTTTCAGGTAATCCAACACACGCCCCACATTGTCATCCAACGATTTGACCGTCTTCATATAATCACGCATATAACGCTGGAACTTCCAGTTGGCCAGTTCCTTTCCTTGCGGATTCTTTTTATAGAAGTCATCAATAATCGGGCCGTAGAATTTGTCCCAGGCCGCACGCTGTGCACTGTCCAAACGTCCCAGGAAACTTTCATACACGCTCTTTAAGCGGGAATCCTTGTCCGGACGGAGCATCTTCAGGTCATAAATCATGTCCATGTCCTTTACGATGCTCATTTCCTGTGCCGCAGCTGCTTCACGTCCTTCATAATCGTCAAAGAAATTATCCGGCAACGGGAAAGTCTTGTCTTCATACAAAGCCAGGTTGCAGGTATCTGCCATCCAGTTACGGTGAATCGCCTTATGGTGAATCATCAGGCAGAAAGGTTTCTTCTCATCCCGCTTGTGCTCCAGCCAGTCGATGGCATCGTCCGTAATGATATTGGTAATATATCCGTGCTTCTGGATGGTATCGTTATCCTGTGTAATAAAATTCGGATTATAATAATCACCCTGCCCCGGCACAATTTCCCAATAATCGAAACCAGAGGGCAGACTTTCCAAATGCCATTTTCCAATAATGGCCGTCTGATAGCCAGCCTTGCGCAGCAGTTTCGGGAACGTCTGCTGCGCGCTGTCGAACACACAAGTGGTATTATCATAGAATTTGTTGCCGCAAGAATGTTTTCCAGTCAGCATACAGGCACGGCTGGGACCACTCAACGAGTTGGCCACAAAACTATTGGTGAAACGTACACCTTCATTGGCAATCCGGTCCAGATTGGGCGTTTCCATGTAGCGTGTGTCATAACAGCTCATCATCTGCGCCGTATGGTCATCGGTCATGATATACACAATGTTGTATTGCTTCTTTTCCTGCTTGTCAGCTTGCTGACAGGCAGTGGTCACAGCCGATAGGGTAACCATACCGGCAAGGGGGTAAAGTTTGTTCATAATTTGGTTTTAGGTTATTAAAGTTTATAAAGCGGAAATACGGAGTTTGTAACTCATCGGCTTTTGTGGTATCTGGTATTTCAGCATGGTTTCCGGACCACAGCTTGCGTTACCCAATCCCCGAAGTGCGGCATCCAGATGCAACACTACGTAAGGACGTTTCTCCAGTTCCCAGGTATGCTTGGCATTCATCAAGTCTGCATCGGTGTAACGCAACGCGGAGAACGACACATTACCCTGCGTCTGGATACGGATACCCTTGCCGGATGCATCGGTCAGTTCCAAACTGCGCAAGCCTTCCCGGTTGCCCATGGACTGCGGTTTGACATACTTACCGCCCATTTCATCTACCGTAGTAGTATAACGTCCTACCGGGCAAGCGTCTTTCCGGTCTACGTAGTTTTCCCACGGCCCATATGCATAATAATTTACCTGTGTCAACGTAGAATCCAACAGGCATACCAGCCCACAACGGCGCAAATTGGCAGTCTGCGGAGAGAAGCGTACATCCATATCCAACACACCGTCTGGAGTGAAAGTATACACAATGTTGGTGGCACACAAAGAGCCTCCGCGGGAAGTACGTACCAGTACCTTTCCTTTTTCCACAGTTACTTCGCATGTACCGGCTGCATCCAGCCCGTTGGCCACTTCCTTGAACAAATCATTTTCAATCCAGCGATGGTTATCGTACAAGAAACCGCCCTTATGACTGATAATTTCCTTACCGCCCATGTTCAACTGAATCAGCTGCCCTGTGCTCCTGTCGAATACGGCACGTACCTTTTCATTCGCTACTGAAACCTGTTTCTCATCTTCCCGAACATCCCAGTTGTTTTTCTTTTTCTTCGCAGCCAGTTCCGGCAATGCCGCCCGTTCGGTCAGTTCAAACTGACGGAAGGCCACCTCATGTCCTGCTTCTGCCCATACGGTAGACGACAGCATCCGCACATGCAGATTGACCATCACCTCGTCACCGTTTTTCTGTGCCCCCGACAGATTCACACCCGTCAGTTTCAGACTGAGAGCCACGGAATCGCCCGGAAGCACCGCCTCCAGTTTCAAGCTGTCGGCCCCCACAATCTCTCCATTCTTTACCGTCTCCCATTTCAAGTCGAAGCCGTTCAACGGCAGGAACGCATATTTATTGGTCACCTGGATATTGGCTACATCGTGTGCCGCATCCATACCCAGACACTTGAAGCCTACATATTGATAAATGGCTTTCACCTCCTTCAGCTTCGGTGATTCTTCCCGTGTGGCCGGGACGATACCGTTTGAACAGAAGTTACCCTGATGCGGACCCGGGAAGTCATATCCCGTATGCAAGCGATAAATCCCTTTCTTCATTTCATGAGGTTCGTAAATCGCCTGGTCTATCCAATCCCAGATAGCTCCTCCAATCGTAGCCTTACTGCCTTCTATGCTTTCCCAGTATTCTTTCAAATTACCGATGGCATTTCCCATGGCATGCGCATATTCACAGACAAAGAGAGGCTTTTCGAACGCGCTCACATGTTCCTCCATCCAGTCCATGCTCGGATACATCTTGGAATAGAAATCGCTGAAACGGTTACCTCCGTATGATTTCCCGTCGCGTGTACCTTCATAATGCACCGGACGGCTGTCCAGTTTCTTGGCGGCTGCATAACAGTCACGGAAATTCTCTCCGCCTCCAGCCTCATTACCCAGACTCCAGAAAATGACGCTCGGATGATTGCGGTCGCGCAACACCATCCGGTCGATACGGTCTACAAACGCCGGTATCCACGAAGGCATGTCACTGATAGACTGGTTGGCATGGTCTTCCAAGTCAGCCTCATCCATGGTGTACAAGCCATAATAGTCGAACATAGCATACATCTTGGCCGCATTCGGATAATGCGACGTACGGATGGTATTGATATTGTTCCGCTTCATGGTCAGCACATCCCACAGCATCGATTCGGTAGTCACCGCCCGTCCGTACACCGGATGCGTGTCATGACGGTTCGTTCCCTTGAAGAACACTCGTTTCCCGTTCAGGTAGAGCAAAGAACCTTTTACCTGGATATCCCGGAAACCATATTTCGTAGAAAACGCCATTTCGTCCTTGTCGCCCTGACGCTGTATCACCTGAACCGTGTACAACGAAGGAGTCTCTGCCGTCCATAATGACAGACCCGACAAATCGAACGACACATTGGCCACGCTCACCGGAGAAGAAGGGGCATATTTCACAGCCACCTCCGATTCGGCCACTTTGCGGCCTTCCGGATCCAGCAGACGAACCAGCAGGTTCTTGGTACCCTTCAGCTTGTCACGGTTGTCCAACGACAGCTTCACGTTCATGGTACCACTTTCGTAGTTCTTCTCTTTATCCAGCAAACAAGTGATGTAGTGGTCGCGTACGCTTACCTTCGGTACATTATATAAATACACATCCCGGAAAATACCACTCATACGGAACATATCCTGACATTCCAGATACGAACCGTCACACCAGCGGAACACCTGTACCGCCAACCGGTTCTCTCCTGTTTTCAGATACTTGGTCACATCAAACTCTGCCACATTGTTGGAACCCTGTGAATAACCCACATACTTTCCGTTCAGATACACGAAAGCAGCACTGTAAATACCTCCAAAATGGATGAACGTACGTTTTCCATTCCATCCCTCCGGAAGATTGAAAGTACGCACATACGAACCTACCGGATTGATACCATAGTTCTTTCCACCGTCGTTGAAACCTTTGCGGGCCTGGATATAAGGCGGTGTATTGGCATGCGGATATTCCACATTCGCATAAATCGGACGGTCGTATCCTTGCATTTCCCAGTTAGACGGCACCGGAATGCTGTCCCAACCGGAGAAATCGAAATCCTCTTTGTAGAAATCCAACGGTCGCTGGGAAGGCTCCGACACCCAGTGAAAAGCCCACTTCCCGTTCAGCAGCATATAGGCAGGATTATGCACCTCTTCCCAAGGACGGTCATAAAATGCCTTGTCACTCAACATTGCCTTTTCAGAAGGATAAGGCATATACGTGGCATGACCCACTTCCTTATTTTCTTCGAAACGGGTTTCATCTTCCCAATATACCTTTTCACGCACGGTCACACCAACTCCTTCCGGCATGGGCATATTGCTTAACTGAATCTGGAATAAAGAAAAATCTTTCTTCTCCACAGTCTTCCGGTCGGCCAGTTCCAGTTTACCATTCTTCTGACATACCAGCATCAGCGCAGGAGTATTTGCAGGAATAAGCTGTACAAACTTTCCGTTTTTCTGTATAGTCCAAAGCTGTGCCTCATCACTTCCATTCACTTCTGCTATGGCCGGCAATCTATGGTCTACATCTGCCCTCAGTGCTTTATTATCAAACACGTTTACCAGACGGAAACTTCCAGAAAGGTCATTGACACTCCATTGCTGCCCCTTATCGGTTGCATCTAAAGATTTCAAAACGACCGATACACCTTCCGCATCATAGCCCAGCGCCTTATTTAATGTATAAAACGGGCATAAATTATAAAACCGGTTTTGATCATACCGTTCCTGTGCACTTACATTCAATGTGGTCCATATCAATAACCCCACAATGAAAAAAAAATGATTCAATCTCACCATAAATTCTTAATATTAAAGTGGAATACATACTAAATTCTTCACCTTACCCTTAAATCCCATTTTGGTATCGCCCAACTGCTTCAAAGGAAAAATCAGTGTTTCCTGATACCAGAAACGGTCTTTCCGGTTCCTCTTTTCATTATATATCTCACCGACACGGCCTTCCAGTCTTTCCTGCAACTGACCGTTTACAAACAAAGATGTACCTTTCACATCACCTTCTATCCTCACTTTTGTCCATGTTCCTACAGGCAAACGATACGCATGGAACACAAACTCATAACCGTCACGGCGGAAAGCAAATTTTCCTGTATTCTGCCAGTTGGAAACAAATTCTGAATGCGGGCCTTTAAACAGTATTGCATCAATATTCGGAACGGAATCCGGACACAATTCAAATTCTACCGCATACGGATATCCGATTTCATCCACCTCCGTAGTCACCACTTCCATTCCAGACAAAACAACTTCTTTTTCTGCTCCAACCAGTGCAGTCTGCTTGTCCACCTTAGCCAGCAAATTTACCCCCGGGGCCTCAGGAGTAGCCGCACAAAGCGCCATGAATTGTTCAAAAGGCACTTGACCTGCATTATCTCCTTTCCACATCTTTTCACACACCACCTGCAAACCTGGGAAGGTACGGTAATGCACATCCTGTTCACTAATGCCATTACCCACCCGGTCATTCCAAACTGCCAGCATAGCACCTAAGAAATTGGGATGACGTACAGTCATCTTCGGGTCATCCGCACGCATCATTTCTGGCATCCAGTTTTCATATAGCCATTGATAGTTCAGAAAATCATAATAATAATGTGCTGCAGGAACCAAATACAACAATCCATCACACAAATTCACCACCTTGGCTCCTGCATCCAGGCAGGTCTGTACATCCATCCAATCGTAATTCCAGGCACTTACCACTTTCCCTTTCAAATCGACGGGCGTTTCTCCCTTCATGACGTTCAGACTTCCCCACAAACGCGGCGTCTTCCCATATTTCGACACAAAGTCCAGGTAATGATTCGTGAAATGACGGAACTGTTCCGATTCTTTCTGATTATATTCATCCGTTCCGATATGTACCTCCGGTCCCACAAATACCGGGTCTTCTCCCGACAAATACTCATCGAAAAGAGAATCCACAAAATCATACACTTCCTGTTTGTATAAATCCAGATGGTCCATTCCGTATGCTTTATTATCTGCCGCCAACCGGGGATTGTAATGCGTAAAAGCCAAGGAATGAGCCGGCACATCAATTTCCGGAATCACATTGACCCCGTACGAGGCCGCCATCTTCTGGAAATCCCGGAATTCCGCCTTCGTATAAGAGCCATCCTTTGCTGTCAGTCCCGGATAACGTTCACTTTCCAGACGGAAAGCCGCATACGTCTTGTTCCAGTCATTCCCAAAGAACTCCACAAACCCATTGTCATTCAAATGCACCTGAAGTTCATTCAATTTATAAAACGAAAGAATCTTCACATAATCACGCAAATAATCCATCGTAAAGAACTTGCGGGCCACGTCAATCATGAATCCTCGGTTCGGATACAAGGGAAAATCCGTGGCCTGCCCTTTCATCAGTCCTTCCGGCTGATTGTGAATCATCTGCAACAAGGTGCGTGTTCCCCAGAAAACCCCTTTCGGAGTAGGCGCTTCAATCGTCACTTCGCTTCGGATTCCCATCCGGTAACCTTCGTCACCCAGGGCCTCGTCCGATTTGCCCAGGGTCAGAAATACCGCTCCTTTTTCTTTCTTTCCGGCAACCACACGATAATCCCATCCAAACATCGTTTTCAGGTCCTGCACCAATATTTCGGCACTCTGCTTTAACGCTTCTTCCTCGTCCGAAGAAACGATTACCTTGCCCGATTCCGGCAATACCAGTCTACCCTTGGCCGACTTCCACTGCTGCAAGGCAGGAATTACCTGCGGAACACTTTGAGCCACGGCCAGGCCCAATCCACACAGCCACATCACACCACATAAAATCAGATGCTTCATTCTATCAGATTTAAAATTTATAATTATCATTCCACTTGTATCTCGTCAAAGTAATAACGTGCCGGCTGCCCGGGCCGCATATAATGATAGGCCGGACAAGCTCCAAATCCCTTTGCGGTAACCCGCACGTAGCGGGCTTTCCGCTTATCGAATGTGAAGGTCACGTCCTCCACATAATTCCCGTTTCTGAAAATGGCCTCTTCCGAAAATTCTCGTTGCCCTACCTGAGTAAAGCGGCGATTATCTTCCGATATTTCCACCGTCAGATTCTTAGGCTTGTGCACTGCCATTCCATAATTGGTCAGGCAACCTAATACCACTTTATGTATAGATTCCACTCGCTGCAAGTCTACCGTAAAAGTGGCCGATGAAAGGTTATCCCAGGTACACCATTCAAAATCAGACTGACGCAGACTTCCCCGCACCCCATTCGTCAGCAAAGTAGTCCTTGGATTCGCACCCAGCACCGGCTTTCCCGTCGCCTTATTATCCGAAAGCGACAATGTCAGGATTTCTCCTTTTCTCATATCCCCGACGAACGAGGCACATCGTAAAGTGATCCCTTTCTCCAGACTTAACGGCTCCGTATATACAAGAGAACACATATCAGGTTCTCTTCCATCGAGCGTATAGTGTATTTTCACATCCGTACGCTCACATTCCAGTTTTACCCGCAACTTCCCATTCTCAGGCATCACCGTATGCTGAATATTATACATCGACTTGGCATAAACCATTCCTTTTTTCTCCAAATGTGCCAGGTAATTATCCAGTCCCAGCTGGAAGTGCTCCCAGTTTTTGGCTCCCTTTGGCGACCATGCCACCTCGGCCAATGCGGCCAGACGAGGGAATACCATATAGGTCACATCGGCTGCTGTAGAACAAAATTCCGTCCACATGGAAGCCTGTACCCCCAGCAAATGTTTTTCATATTCCGGTTTCCAGTCTGCCTGTACAGGTTCATAATCATATACCCCCCGCATCGTATTATTTCCGAAATAAGTCAGCGGTTCAAACCACTGAGGCCCCTGATAGCGAATCAGATAAAGTATGCGAGCCGGCGTCATCACGAAGTCCAGTCCCTTATCCGCTGCCTTCAATGCGGCATTGCCGAGCCCCTGCCAGCCTAAAATGACAGCCCCTTCCGGCAGCTGGCTGTTAATCAGCTCGTCCCAACCCATTAGAATACGTCCTTTACTCTGGATGTAGTCGTTCAACCGTCCCATAAAATATCCCTGCAAGTCCTCCACCTCTTCCAGGTGTTCTTCCTGCATCCTCTTCTGGCACAGCGGGCACACCTTCCAATAAGTCTTGGTTGCCTCATCGCCTCCCATATTAATATAAGGAGAAGGAAACAGCTGCAACAACTCATCAATCACATCCTGCAAGAAAGCAAATACTTTTTCATTCCCGGCACAATAAATCATCTCCGGATTACGCCCTCCTAATCCGGGCAGAACCGAAATTTTATCTTTCACTACCGGACACGCCAGCTCTGGATAAGCAGCCAGTGCCGCACACGAGTGGGCCGGCACATCAATTTCTGGAATTACCGTAATCCGACGGTCCATGGCATATGCCACAATTTCCGCCATATCGTCCTGAGTATAAAATCCTCCCCATGTGGCCTTTTCTCCCTCTTGCTGATTCCGACGGTCGTAGAAAGGCTGGTTTCCTCTGTCCACTCTCCATGCACCCACCTGCGTCAGCCGGGGATATTTCTTGATTTCCAATCTCCATCCCGTATCGTCCGACAGGTGCAAGTGTAACGTATTCAGCTTCAACATTGCCATACAGTCCACAATACGCAAGATCTCCTCTTTCGGAATAAAGCATCGTGCCACATCCAGCATCATGCTCCGATAGCCAAAACGCGGTTCATCTTTTATCTCAACAACTGGAACCTTCCATTCTTGATTCGCTAAAGTAGAACTCTCGATATCAGCAGGTAACAATAATCTCAACGTCTGAAAAGCATAAAAGAAACCACTCGGTTCAGATGCGTACACCCGTATGCCTTTCTCTGTCACCTCCAGTCGATAGGCCTCCTTCTTCAAAGTCCGGTCGGTAACCAACGATACCGCCGCATTCGCTGCACCCCTCTCTACGTGAGGAGTAAATCCGGCTGGCACCGTAAACAAATCAGCAAAATCAGCAGCAAGACTTTCCTGTTCCTCATTTTCTACAGAAATAACCGTCTCTTCCGTGAATTGGAAAAAACCAATTCCTTTTTCCATTTGTACGGGAGCCGGAACAAGATTCACTTGATGTTGTGCACGTACATTATCTGCAACGAAAATAAAAGCACTCAAGAGACACCATAAAAACAATCTATTCATAATTCAATTTAAGGCCATTAAAATATAAAATCGAGGTACTTCAAACTAAGAGCAAATAAAATGAAGAGATTCTCTCATACTATTTCTTTAAGGATTTTAAATTCAAACACAAAAATATGTATTTTTCTTCTGATTCAAGCCCTTTACTCCTGATTTTTAAGTCTTAAAAATATCTATTAACCCGTAAAAGTTTTCTATATATCCCATAGAAAGCAAAAAAAATAATTCCTAGCCCATCTTCTTTTTTAAAGCAAGGAATTATTTCCCATAAAAATATCATTTACGGCAAAAGCCGTAAACTATCTTCCACATCAAAACATGTTCACATCACAACCCAGACCTACCCCACTCTTTATTCGGCTTATTTCCCATCCACAGCTCCAGCACACCTCCCCGGGCAAAATCCCGGTGCAGCAACTGATACGCCCCGTACTCCCGTCCATTCAAGACAGCCCGCTGGATGTAGCAGTTTTCTGCCGAGTTGTGGTGTACCACAATCTTGAACGTCTTACCTGAATAATAAGCTGAATCCAACTTTATCGTAATCTCATCAAACACCGGACTGGTAATATCGTAACAAGGAACGGACGATGAACCTCCGTCCAGACTGAACAGCCCCATCATCATCAAGGCACTGACACCGGCCATCTGCCCTTGGTCCTCATCATTTCCAGTGTACCCTTTTTCCGGGGTAATGGCCCCGTAAGTCTGCCGAGCGACACGACGTACCCAATATTGCGTCAGCCAAGGTTTCCCTACGTGGGAAAACACATGGGCACTCGAACATCCCGGCTGGTTGGCGTAACTCACATAACTGAACAAGAAATCAGCCGCAGCCGATTTCCGGAAAGCCTCATCCAGCCGGACAGCCAGACTATCCTCTCCTCCCATCTTGCGGGCCAGCCCTGGAATGTCGTGCGACAATCCGAAAGTAGCCTGCCAGGCATTGGCCTGTACAAATCCTTTTTCTGAAAGCGGGTCGGTATGCAACCATTTCCCGTCCTTCATCCTGGGCATCATCAGTTTCAGGCCCGGATGAAAAGAAGCTCCCCATCCCATAGACCGTTTCAAAAAATAGCGGGCCTCCCGCGGTTTCTTCATTTTTTGTGCCATTTGTCCCAATGCCCAATCTTCAAAAGCCCATTGAATGGTCAAGCCGGCATCGCCCGGACAATATCCGTGACGCACATAAAACGCCAGTTCATCGTCCATGTCAAAAGCCAGCATACCACCCTTCTCATGGTTTCTTTTCATGATGGCAAATGCCTTTTCCGGGTCCCATTTATGACAAATTCCCCGCTGGTAAGCACTTGTAATCAGTGAAGTAGCCGGACAACCCGTCATGATATATGTATAAGCTCCTACCGAGGGGCCACGAGGCAGCAGTCCTCCGTTTTCCCCATACTGAAGGAAGGAAGCCGAGAACTCATCAAGCACAGAAGGATACGCCAGTCCCCACAACGTGTTCAGGTTCCACTGGGTCAGCCAAAGCGCGTCCGAGTTGTACATGTGATGAATCACCTTCCCGTCCTTTCCCTTCGGCAGCATCCTTGCCTTGTATTCTGGAGAGAGGGTATGGATACGAGTCGCCTTCCCTATCCGTGTCCCCCCTTTCAGATAATCCGGATAAGCTCCGTTGATGTCATCTATCTTGTGTCTTCCCAGCAGGACATGCCACAAATCCGTGTAGAACTTTACCTTCTGCGCATCTGTTCCGCCTTTTACCTCTATTCTGCTGAGCCATTCGTTCCATACAGACAATGCACGGTTTCTCACTTGCCCGAAGTCCCAGTGGCTGCATTCCTTGTCCATGTTCTCCCTTGCATTTGCAATGCTCACATACGACACGGCCGTTTTCAGCAGAATCTGTTCCCCAGGTTGCACTTCCTCAAAGTCGGCTTCCACTCCAGCGGTCGGCGATTGTTTGAAAGAAGAACCCGGCACCTCAAAGGCTTCCGTCGAGCCCTCCATCTGCATAATGTGATGTTTCCGCTCTGTCCCGGTCCAACTGTTCAACGTCCGGAACGGACGGTCAAAGCGTACCACAAAGTACACACGGGCCTTATCTACTCCTCCCCATACGCGACCTGTGGTATCAAAATAACCGGCAATCTCCGTATCGCTCACGCGCGAAGCATGTGCATTCACCATCGTGGAGGTAGAAATATGGCCTCCCAAGTCCAGCAAGACTTTTGCTTGAGCAGGTTGGGTATAAGTCAGCCGGTAAAAGCCGACCCGCTCGGTCACCGTTTGCTCTACCCATAGTTTGTATCTGTCCAGAAACAGGCGATGATACCCCGGCTGAACCACTTCCCCGTCATGCGAGAAAGAAGAACTCCATCCGTCTTTGCCTTTTCCTGTATCTACCGTTCCACATACCGGCATCACGTTCAGCCCGGAAATCATCCAGTCGTGCAGCTGGGGAAATCCCAATACCCGCGTCGAGTTATAACTGTATCCTCCCCCTCCCTGGTTGATGTTGCGGGTCAAAGGAGCCGCACTCATCATGCCGAAAGGCAGACTTCCGGTCACAAAAAAGAAATAACGCCCCTTTGCGGTTTCTACGTAGGGATTGACCCAGGACACCTCGTCCGCATACGATTCCGGCGAAGGGTACACTTCTATCTCTGACAACCCCAGATTCTCTCCTTCTCCGTCGGTCACCTGAAACCGCATCCAGCGAATCTTCTTCGCCGCAAAATCAATCACTTTGGGTGCCCCGTCATCAGCAATCAGGTTTACCGTCAGGGATGTACCGTCACTAAAAGACAAGGTTCCCGCTGCCGTATGACTTTTCTCATCCGGACAATCGTACAAGATAACCCGGTTCACACTGACAGGGCGGTCCCAGTCCAACTGAATCCATGGGAAAGGATACACCCGTCCTCTCATATCCAGCCGGCTGCCCGACCGCCATTCTCCGGCATTCAAAATACGGACTTTCCCGTCGGCCACACACTGCGCTCCACATTCCTTGCTTGCCACAGAAGAGCAGGAAACTTTTGCCTGTGGGGCAAGGTTATGCGGAGTAGCACACAATAATAGGGGAAAAACAACCCATAAAGTAAACAAAACTAGTTTCATGTGCATAGACTTTTATCTCTTTTCAATCATCCGATTCGAATTTGTATAAATGCAGGTTCAAGGGTCGAGAGGTTCGGTCGACTGAATCCGGAAGGATTCCTGTAACGGGAAAAACTCCAACGTACGTTCCGTCCGTCTTTTTCCCAAACGATAAGGCACATACCCCAACTCATGGAGACAGCGTGCGTCCATCTGTTCCACACTGTTCAAATGGGAGGCAGAAGAAGTGACCACCGCCGCCTTCTCCACAGGGAAACCATAACGGAACATCAGTCGTGCTGCATTCCGGAAGTTGGTGGTGGTATGCCGTGCATGAGGTTCTATGAGGATGTGGCTTTCCGGCACCTGCCAGACGTCCATCAAGTATTTCTTCATTTCAAAGGCCTCATTATACGGAGTGTGATAAGGATGTACCCGCCCTCCGGATACAATGATAAAAGGGGCCTGATGACGGCGATACAGCAGGGCTGCATAAGAGGCGCGGAGTTTTCCTTCCGGACTGATGGATACATTGGGTTCTTCCGGTCCCGCGCCCAGTACCAGAATGGCCGTATAAGGATAATGCTCCCAGTCTGTCAGGCGTACCTGCGCACGAGCCGCCTTGTTCTCGGTCTCGGAAAGCGGTTCGTAATCCACCGACTGGCAACGGTCGTTCACATCCAGCAACGTACGGACTGCCAGCAGGGGTATCGCATAAAAAGAAGGATGTTTTTCTGCCTGAAAGGCAATATTCTGCTGACAGGCGGGAAGAATTTCTTCTACAAATCGCTGGCTGTGTATATCAAAACCGATTGAATCAATCTGAGGATAATGAGGCTTACGGGCTGCAGCATACACTTCCACTGCATAATTCATGCCCTCCGCATCCTGCCGCCAGATCTTCTCCAACAACGCCGCGCCGCAGTCGTTGTACTGCTGATAACAACCTGAAGGGAGAAGGTGTTCGGTCAACAGTCTATCCAGAGGATTCCCCGTCCGATAAAGGCGGGCCAATGCCTTTCCAGCCTCTTCCACTTCTTCCGCCGAGAATTTCATCGCCTCCACCCGCTCCTGCAATGTCGTTGCTTCTTTCAAGCGCTGCAATTTGGCGGCTCCCAGCTGCTTCAATGCCGAATCATTGCATACCAGGGAATCCACATCTCTCAACTCTTGCAACAACGCCGTAAAGTAATAGGCCTTATTCTCTACTCTTTCGGTAGATACCATGCGGTAATCACGTTGGATTTGTGCATACGCCCACAAAGGAAACAACAACCCCAGGCACCACATCCCGATTCTGTTCATCGCCGGCCCTCCTCTTTCAGATACTGCAGCAAACAAGCCGGACGGTCTGTCTGAATCAGGGAAGCCCCTCTTTCCAACAGCCATCCCCAACTTTCGTCTGCCTGGTGCAATTCTACGGCACGGTCATCGTCGTGTCCTCCATTCAAGGAAGGCCACAGGGCATTCAGCCAGATTTTGGAACCATTGTCCTGCACCTTCTGAAGCAGGCGCAGCACTTCCGGAGTCACTTCTGAAAAACAACATTCCACGGCGACCGGACGCATGGGTTTGTATTCTTCGATGAACTGTTCGGCATCTGGAGCATTCAAATCGACCACCGGCATGTAGGTCACCTTATCCAGCACTTCTCCGTTTTCCGCCTTCACCTTTGCATACGGATAGCTTGACTTGACGACCACCTGGTCTACCGTCTGTGTCTTGACCAGCAGCGAATAGGCATCCTTGAAATAATCATATCCCTTGTCTATGTTAATCAGAATCTTCCCTTTCGCCAGGTTCAGCACTTCCTCTAAGGTCGGAATCGGATGGAAAGTTACTCTTCCCAATCCATTCTTCAAATGAAACTTCTTCAGTTCTACCAACGTATAATCCGACACTTTCCCTTTCCCGTCTGTCGTGCGGTCCAGCGTACGGTCGTGCATAATCACCAACTGATTGTCCTTGGTCTTTTGCAAGTCAATCTCAATCATGTCCACTCCCATGTCAATGCAGTTCTGATAAGCCTGCAGTGAATTCTCCGGTGCATTTCTCCAGTCACCCCGATGGGCCACCACCAGCACCTTCTTCGTTTCATGGCTCTTCATATCTGCCACAAGAGTCTTTGTACGCTCCTGGGCGGAGAGTACAAAGACTGTGCAGAGAAGAAAAAGCAAAACAGTTATTTTCTTCATCTTATTTTTATATGTAAATGATTAATATCCTTCGTTCTGATACATGCCTTCCGGGTTCAACAGCCATTCGTCATAAGGTATCGGATAATAAATATCTGTTTCCGAGAAGTTCTGCAAGTTCGATTCGTTGTAATCGGCCTGATTCTTAGCATGCATGTAATCGACCAGTTCCGACGGAGTGAAGAACCGCAACAGGTCATACCAGCGCTGGTTCTCAAAAGCCAGTTCCACCCGGCGTTCGTGCAGAATGGCCAGTTTCAAAGTAGGGAATTTGCTACTGTAAACAGGATTGTTTTTTGCCGTTTCATAATCAGGCACCCCTGCCCGAGCACGTACTTCATCCAAATACCGAATCGCAGCGTCCGCATTGTCCAAAGCTTCATTCACTTCGGCCAGCATCAATTCCACGTCAGCATAACGCAGGATAATCCAGTCGTTGCCACCATAACCCAATGTACCTGCCGCCTCACTCTTATCGCGGAATTTGGTCACATAATAACAGTTTTGACTGGTGGAATGTCCCACAGAATAACCGTATCGTGCATCGTTCCATCCGTATCCGTTTTCACTTGTTTCAAACTCCTTCACTAAATCGGGAGTGACTTTCAGCATCGGCACACCCTGAGTCGCATAGAGCGAGTTGGTGGTTTCACCTCCCGGCTGTGTATCTTTGGCGATGCTGGAATGATAATCCTTGTCACCTTGTCTGTACACAATCTGGAACAAGATTTCCGGACAGGTCGATTTGTTATCCACATTGAACACCCCGTTGGCAGCTTCCGGATCAAAAGAAATGTCGCTCAACGAGCCAAACTCTTTGGCGGCGTCACAGTGTTCCAGGTAAGTCTTGGCATTGTTCAAGTATTCCGTACGCTTACCGTCGTCCAGAACATGCGCCATGGTCAGATAGACCTTTCCCAGCAAGCCTTCGGCAGCCTCTTTATTGGCCCGTCCCCTTTCGGCTTCCATGTATCCAGGCAGTGCGTTCTTATCCACACCAAACTTCAAGTCTTCTACAATCAAGGCATAAATCTCCGACTTGTCCACACGGTGCGCAGCGGCATTGATTTCATCCGGAGTTGACAAATATTGAGTGACCAAAGGCGCATCTCCCCATTTGCGCACGACATCGAAGTAGGCCAATGCTCGTACGAATTTCGCTTCTGCCAGGTATTCGTTTCGCTGGGCCTCATCTTCAAAAGTGACCTCTTCGGCTCCTTTTATCGCAAAATTGGCGTTGTTGATGGTAGAGAACATGGCGTTCCAATGTGATTTCAGGTACGTATTGCTCGGCAGCAAGGAAAAATCCGTAAACTGGAAAGGTTCACCGGCAGCTGATTGGTTATCCCATCGTCCGGCATTGTCCGAACGTTCCTCGGTATAGGCAGTGCTGCCCTCTCCCATACAATACCCAGACCGCAAAGCCATATAGGCTCCGTTCACCGCACGTTCCACATCGTTCTCAGTAGAAAAATAATTTTCAGCCACAATATGGTTCGGGTCATTTTCCGTCAGGAAATCGGTGCAAGAAGGGAATGTCAATATTCCCATTGCAAAAAGTGATGTCAGAAATATCGTTTTTTTCATTTTTTCCAATCTTTAGAATGTTAACTGAAGTCCCATGTTATACGCTCTCATCAAAGGATATTTACCATAATCCACACCCGGTGTCAAGTTGGAACCATCGTTATAATCCACTTCCGGATTGTATCCTTTGTATTTGGTGATGGTAAACGGATTATCCGTAGCTACGTAAAGACGCAGATTGCTGATGACACCATTCGACCATTGCTTGATCTTCGGGAAAGAGTATCCCACGGTAATGTTGGTACAGCGGAAGAAAGATCCGTCCTGCAGGTAGAAGGTAGACAGACGGGTACTGTTGCTCTGCGTACCTCCACGTGAGGCTTTGTACACCCATCCGTTGCCCGGGTTCTCCGGACTGCGATAACGGTCGTCTACGACGGAATACTGGTTACCGGAACCTTCCATATTGAACAGGTAGTAATCCTGTCCATCCAGCACCTGGTTTCCATAAGAACCGTTGAAAGAAGCACTCACATCCAAATCACGGTAGTTTCCGTTGATATTGAATCCGTAAGTGAACTTCGGATGCGGATTGCCAATCACCCGCTTGTCGTCATCGTTGACTACTCCGTCGCCGTTCACATCCTCAAAATACAGATCACCTGGCTGAAGGGCTACCGACTGTGACAAAGAACGGGGAGGGCCTTGCAACTTGTATCCTTCGGGGAAGGAGTTTCCGTTAGCCTTGTACACGGCATCGTCTGCGGCTATTCCAGCCATATCAGCCTCTGTCACCATACCGGCCACCTTAAAGCCATAAAACATACCGATAGGCTGTCCTTCTTCAGTGATATGGGTCATATAAGAACGTTCGGCTCCGTTGGTGATGATGGTGTTTCCACCCAAAGCAAGCACCTTGTTGCGGTTCAATGAAATGTTTCCACTGACATTCAATCCGTAATCCTTGCCAGTCAGCACACGGGCATCTACCTGAAGGTCAAATCCCGTATTGCGTATCTTCGAGTCGGGCAAGTTGGTCAAGATAGAAGTCGCCCCCGAAATGGCAGAGATAGGCTGTTCAAACAGCAAGTCTTCCGTATAGCTCAGGTAATAGTTTCCTGATACAGAGAGGCGGTTATTGAACAAGCTTAAATCAAATCCCACATTATATTGTGAAGTAGATTCCCATCCGATGGCATTGTCTTTCACACCGCCCGGATACATGGCCGAAACAATACTTCCGTTGCCAAACACCACACCGGCTGGAGAATTCATGATAGTGGCATACTCATAGTTACCGATGTTGTTGTTACCACTCATACCCCAGCTTGCACGCAGCTTGAAGGAAGAAGAGTCGCCCAGGTGGTCTTTCCAGAAATCTTCATTGGAGAGTGTCCATGCGGCAGAAACTGAAGGGAAATATCCCCAACGGTTTTCAGGGCCAAACAAAGAAGACGCATCTCCACGGAAAGAAGCAGTCAAGTAATACTTGTTCTTGAAGTTATAGTTCAAACGGGTAAAATAAGAAAGCATTGTCCAGTTCGACTTGTAAGTATTGTTCAGTTGTATGTCGCTGGGGTCTGCTCCATGTCCGGTCACTTCCGTAATGTGGTCATCTTCATATCCCGTAGCCTTTACGCCCAACACATCAATCATGTCTTTCTGCACGGAATATCCGACCACTCCACTAAAGTTGTGCGCGTCGTTCCAAGTCTTGTTGTAGTTGGCCGTAAACTCTGCCAGGTAGTCCGACTGCAAGGTGGTATTCGCAATGGCGTTTGCGGCGGCCTTGGCCTGGTCGGAATAAGGCGGATTGGCCCCGTCGGAAAGACTCGTCGGACGGTAGAACTCGTATTTCTCAGAATAAGTGTACATACCCAGGTTGACTTTCAAGAACAGGTTCTTGACCGGTTCGTAGGTAGCCGTCATGTTATAAGTATTTCTCACGCCGTTACGACGGATTTTTGTTTCCGTAGCCAATGCCACCGGATTCTCTATCTGCTGAAAGCCATAGTCGCTGGCATACGAGGTCATTTCCCCTTTAATCAGTTGCCCGTTGTCATCGTAACAACGGAAAACAGGGGCATAAATCAAGGCTCCCAGAATCGGTCCCTGATTGAAACGTCCTTCCTGCACTTCCCGGTTCCAGTTACTTGTATTCGAGATAGTTGCTCCTATCCGGAACTTTGAACTGATTTCCGCATCCAGGTTGGCCCGCAGGTTCAAGCGTTTCTGTCCGGTAGAAAGGATGATACCTTCCTGATTCTGATAACCCATGCTCACCTCATAACGTATCTTGTCGGTACCTCCGTTGACTGATACATGGTGACGCTGTGAGAGGGCATTCTGATACAATTCATCCTGCCAGTCTGTATCATACTGCGGCGTGATGACTTCTCCTTTGTCAAAATCATACAGAAACTCCGGAATCATGGCCGCACTATTGGCCGAACCAATCATCTGCGCACGTTCCGCATTGGTATGATGGATATAAGAATCATCCCATGTCTTCCCGGAATTGACCAGGATATTCTTATATGCGTTGTTACGTCCTTCCACCACCAGGTCGGCAAACTGGGCGGAGTTCAGCAAATCAATCTTCTTGGCCAGCTGGTTGACGCTCAACTGGAAATTGTAGTTCACTTTCACCTTTCCTTCCTTACCGCGTTTGGTCGTAATCAATACGACACCGCCGGCTGCACGCGAACCGTAGATGGCTGCCGAAGCGGCATCCTTCAATACCTCGATGGATTCGATGTCTTCCGGATTCAGCATCAGGTCATCGTTGGAAGGATAACCGTCAATTACATAAAGCGGGTCGGAACTGGCATTGATGGAAGCCACACCACGCACACGAATCTTCGTATTTCCGTAGGGAGCTCCACTCACCTGTGAAATCTGTACACCGGACACCTTACCGACCAAACTCTGACCGACTGTCGGAGTGGTCACGTTCAGTTCCTTTGATTTCACACTGGAAACAGCTCCTACTACATCCGTCTTCCGCATGGTCTGATAACCAACCACCACCACCTCATCAATGGTTTTGGTATCTTCTGTCAATACAATGCGCAGGTTGTCTCCTTTTTTCGGCTTGATGCGCTGGGTGGTGTACCCTATATAGGAAATTTCCAGCGTATTTTCATAATTCTGTACATTCAATTTGAATTTACCATCCACATCAGTCACGGTTCCATTTTGAGTACCTTTCTCAAAAATGCTGGCTCCGATGATGGCTTCACCATTCTGGTCTACTACAAGACCCTGTATCCAATCATCCGCTAAAGAACGTGCCTGTCCAGGATCTACAGCCAGTACCATCAGACAGCACATAAAACAAAACAATCTAAAAACTTTTCCCATAATGTTATTAAAGAATTGAAATCTGGCGCAAAAGTATCCCTCGTACATTGCATGCCAATTTCAGGTCAGTTAAATCTGCGACACAATCGGGTTACAAAAAGATTTCAACGCAGGAAAATCTTTGGCAAACCGTCCTTCCATTTTTTATGTTTCCTTGCCGAGAAACATATGTTTCCCGTGGCGGAAACATACGTTTTCCAATAGGGAAACGTACATTTCGCTTATGGGAAACGTAAAAATCGCAACGACAAACAGCAATATTCTTCAGGTCATTTTCAAATTACACACGCTTTATGCTTGTCCATCGGACTTCAATGGAAATAAGATAAGAGGCAGCCAGACAGGACCAAATCGAAAAACTTTGTGTTTCGTTTGTCTCTGCCCTCGCCTTTCGCTATCTTTGTACCCTGTAAGGTTGCAACTTAAAAATAAACTATATACGTATATGGAAAAGAAATTCAAACGGACGACCGTGACATCGGCACTGCCCTATGCCAACGGCCCGGTCCATATCGGCCATCTGGCAGGTGTTTACGTACCGGCCGATATTTATGTGCGCTACCTGCGCCTGAAAAAAGAGGATGTGCTCTTCATTGGTGGTTCTGACGAACACGGGGTGCCCATCACCATCCGCGCCAAGAAGGAAGGCGTCAGCCCACAGGACATTGTGGACCGCTACCACACCCTCATCAAGAATTCTTTCAAGGAATTTGGTATCTCATTCGATGTGTACGGACGTACTTCTTCCCCGACGCATCACCAAATGGCTTCTGATTTCTTCCGCAAACTGTACGACAAGCATGAGTTCATCGAAAAGACTTCCATGCAGTATTACGACGAGGAAGCACATACCTTCCTGGCCGACCGTTACATCACGGGAGAATGTCCGCGCTGCCATGCACAGGGCGCCTACGGTGACCAGTGCGAGAAATGCGGCAGCACCCTGTCACCTACCGAACTGATCAACCCGAAGAGTGCCATCAGCGGAAGCCAGCCAGTCATGAAGGAAACCAAACACTGGTACTTGCCGCTGGACAAACACGAAGGATGGCTGCGCAAATGGATTCTGGAAGACCACAAGGAATGGCGTCCGAACGTGTACGGACAGTGCAAGAGCTGGCTGGACATGGGGCTTCAGCCGCGCGCCGTGAGCCGTGACCTCGACTGGGGTATTCCGGTACCGGTAGAAGGTGCAGAAGGCAAAGTGCTCTACGTTTGGTTCGATGCGCCTATCGGTTATATCTCCAATACCAAGGAACTGCTGCCCGATTCATGGGAAAAATGGTGGAAAGACCCTGAAACCCGCCTGATTCATTTCATTGGAAAAGACAACATCGTGTTCCACTGCATCGTGTTCCCAGCCATGCTGAAAGCTGAAGGAAGCTACATTCTTCCGGACAACGTACCGGCTAACGAGTTCCTGAACCTGGAAGGCGACAAGATTTCTACTTCCCGCAACTGGGCCGTATGGTTGCACGAATACCTGCAGGACTTCCCGGGCAAACAGGATGTGCTGCGTTACGTGCTGACAGCCAACGCCCCGGAAACCAAAGACAACGACTTCACTTGGAAAGATTTCCAGGCCCGCAACAACAACGAACTGGTAGCAGTATACGGAAACTTCGTGAACCGCGCTCTGGTACTGACACACAAATACTTTGACGGCAAGGTACCGGCCTGCGGTGAACTGAACGACTACGACCGTGACACCTTGAAAGAATTTGCCGACGTAAAAGCAGAAGTGGAAAAACTGCTGGATGTATTCAAGTTCCGCGATGCACAGAAGGAAGCCATGAACCTGGCCCGCATCGGAAACAAATACCTGGCCGATACTGAACCTTGGAAACTGGCCAAGACCGACATGGGACGGGTAGCTACCATCCTGAACATTGCCCTGCAACTGGTTGCCAACTTGTCTATCGCTTTCGAACCGTTCCTGCCGTTCAGTTCTGAGAAACTGCGCAAGATGCTGAACATGGAAAGCTTCGATTGGGAACAGCTGGGACGTACCGACTTGCTGGCGGAAGGTCATCAGCTGAACAAAGCGGAACTGCTGTTCGAAAAGATTGAAGATGATGTGATTCAGGCACAGGTGGACAAACTGCTGGCTACCAAGAAAGCCAACGAGGCTGCCAACTATAAGGCCAACCCCATCAAACCGACCATCGCATTCGAGGAATTTGAAAAGCTGGACATCCGTGTAGGTACGGTGCTGGAATGTGAAAACGTACCCAAGATGAAGAAGCTGCTGAAATTCAAGATTGCCGACGGACTGGAAAACCGTACCATCGTCAGCGGAATTGCCCAGCACTACAAACCGGAAGAACTGGTAGGCAAACAGGTGCTGTTCATTGCCAACCTGGCTCCGCGTCAGTTCAAGAATGGACTGGTAAGCGAAGGTATGATTCTCAGCGCAGAAAACTTCGACGGTTCCTTGTCCGTGACAACCACTTTGAACGAAGTAAAACCGGGAAGCGAGGTGAAATAATCCCGCCTCTCCCACTCCATTTTTATATACAAACAGACTCACGCAGATTTCTTTGGCCCGTCCATGGAGGTCTGCGTGGTTTGTTCCATTACATCCAAGAAACGCGCATGCCCGAACACTCTTTAAAAGAAAAAACCGCCAAAGGACTACTTTGGGGAGGTATCAACAACGGAGCCATGCAGGTACTGAACCTGGCCTTCGGCATCGTGACAGCCCGCATTCTGAACGACAGCGACTACGGAATGGTGGGCATGCTGAGCATTTTCTCCCTGATTGCCGGCTCTTTGCAGGAAAGCGGATTCACCGCGGCCTTGGTCAACAAGAAAGAAATTACCCACCAAGATTACAATGCGGTTTTCTGGTTCTGCAGCGGACTGAGTCTGACCCTCTACCTGATTCTGGCCGGATGTGCCCCGCTCATCGCCGATTTCTACCACAATGACGCACTGGTTCCCTTGGCGCGTTACTCGTTCCTGGGCTTCTTCATTGCCAGTCTGGGGATTCCCCACAGCGCTTATCTCTTCCGCAACCTGATGGTCAAGCAGAAAGCCTTGTCGAGCATCATTGCCCTGCTGGTATCCGGTACCACCGGTGTCACCATGGCCCTGCTGGGCTATTCTTACTGGGGAATTGCCACGCAAAGCATTGTCTACGTAGCGGTCATCAACCTATGCTACCTCTATTTCTCTCCCTGGCGACCGACGTTCCATTTTGATTTCAGTCCCCTGAGAAGCATGGTCGGCTTCAGCAGCAAACTCCTGCTGACCAATATTTTCAACCACATCAACAACAACCTGTTCTCCATCATCTTAGGGCGTTATTATTCCGAACGGGAGGTAGGACAATTCAATCAGGCCAACAAATGGAACCTGATGGGGCACTCCTTGATTACGGGTATGGTGAGCAGTGTGGCTCTTCCCGTACTGCGCCAGGTGGCCGACGACCCTGAACGCCAGTGCCGTGTGTTCCGCAAGATGCTCCGTTTTACGGCCTTCATCTCTTTCCCGGTGATGCTGGGCCTGTCCCTCATCGCCCCGGAGATGATCACCCTGACCATCGGCAGCAAATGGTTGCCCAGTGCCCACATCCTGCAACTGTTGGCCATAGGGGGTGCCTTCCTGCCAGTAACCAACCTCTACACCAACCTACTCATCAGCAAAGGAAAATCCAACCTCTTCATGTGGAACACCATCGCGCAGGGCACCAGCCAGCTCATGGTGATGTACCTGCTCTATCCATACGGCATCCACCGCATGATTCTGGTATATATCGCCATCAATGTGGGGTGGCTGCTGGTATGGCACTATTTCGTGTGGCGGGAAATCAAACTCAGCCTCTTTCATGCCGTGAAAGACGTCTGTTCGTTCGGCCTCATCGCTGCCCTGATTATGGGAGGTGTCTATTTCCTGACCCGTTCCATCGAGAACATTTACTGGCTGGTGATCCTGAAAATCCTCTCTGCCGGAATACTGTATCCGCTCATTATCTGGCTCAGCGGTTCCGTCACCTTCAAAGAAAGCCTGAACTACTTGCTCAAAAAGAAAAGCTAAATGAAAACTGTATCCATCGTACTCTGCTCCTACAACGGCGAACGCTTCCTGAAAACACAACTGGACAGCATCGTCTGCCAGACTTATCCCATCCACGAACTGATTATTCAGGACGACGGGTCTACCGACCATACGTTGGACATCGCCCGGGAATATGCCGCGCAATATCCTTTTATCCGAATTGAACAGCATGCACAAAACCTCGGCTTCAACCGCAATTTTGAGAATGCACTGAAAAAGGCCACCGGAGATTTCATCGCCATTGCCGACCAGGACGATATCTGGTATCCGGAAAAAATCGCCAAACAGGTACAAGCCATCGGTACGCACGACCTCTGCATTTCCGGCTATCACACCGACCCCACTTATCAGGAAGGTCAAATGAAAAAAACAGTCATTCCCCGACACAACCTGGAATACCTGCTGTTTTACGACAGTACCCCCGGACACAGTATGCTGCTGACCCGTGACTTCATCCGGCAGGTATTTACGGAATGGGACGGGCACATCCTCTACGACTGGTGGCTGAGCGTCAATGCCCAACTGGGAAAAGGCATCGCCTGCGTAAACGAGCCCCTCAACTGGCACCGCCCGCACCAAGGCTCCGCCATCAACCGGCTTAACGCGCAATATGCAGCTTATCTGGTGAAGAAACCGACCTGGCAACCCTATGTCTATGGTTTCCGCAAGTTCCGTGAGCAACAGCGACTGACCACCTGGCAGTTTTTCTACGGCTACATCCACCGGCATACCAGTAAGGACAAGCACACCCTGGCCTATCAACTCAGTGGCCTCTTGCTGAAAAAAGATCCAATCAGCCTGTGCCGTCTGTGTCTGCTTTGCATGCGGTTCAAACACCTGATTTACTTCTATCCACAGCAGAAAGGAGTACTCAGTTACGTAAGGAGTTTCTGCTATCCGATGATACGGGCCTACGGGAATACTTATTTTTACCTTTAAATTGGAGAGGTGAGCAAGATTTCGTATTTTTGTCACAATTTATCGTCCATACACGCATGAAAAAGAACATTGCAGTCATATTAGCCGGAGGGGTAGGAAGCCGACTGGGACTTTCCACTCCCAAACAATTCTTCAAGGTGGCCGGAAAGATGGTCGTGGAACACACGGTAGACGCCTTCGAACGCAATCCCCACATCGACGAGATTGCCATCGTCTCCAACCCGTTCTATATTTCTGAATTTGAGAACATCGTCATCAAAAACGGATGGAAGAAAATCAAGAAAATCCTCAAAGGAGGAAAAGAACGGTACGATTCCAGCCTTTCTGCCATTGAAGCCTACGCCGGCAGTGATGTCAACCTGATTTTTCATGACGCCGTACGCCCGCTCATCAGCCAGCGTATCCTCAACGACGTGATTGAAGCGCTCGACAAATATGAGGCGATTGACGTGGCCCTGCCTTCTGCCGATACCATCATCGAGGTGGAAGACGATTTCATCTGCCAGATTCCGGACCGTTCCCGACTGAGACGCGGACAGACTCCGCAGGCTTTTGCCATCGACACCATCCGGAAGGCCTACCAGATTGCATTGAAAGACCCGAACTTCAAAGTGACGGACGACTGTGGCGTGGTGAAGAAATATCTGCCGGAAGTACCCATCTACGTGGTACAAGGGGAAGAAAGCAACATGAAGCTGACCTACAAGGAGGATACGTATCTGCTCGACAAGTTCTTCCAGCTCCGGAAAAGTGAGCTAAACCACGAACCGATTCAAGAAGAGACCTTCCGCGACAAAGTGGCTGTCATCTTCGGAGGAAGCTACGGCATCGGGGCTGAAACCGCCCGCATGCTGCAAGAAAAAGGCGGAAAGGTGTACTGTTTCTCCCGTAGCCTCAACCATACGGATGTAGGTAACCGACAGGCAGTGAAGGAAGCCTTGGAATCGGTCTACCAGAAAGAGAAACGCATCGACTTCGTAGTCAATACGGCGGGGGTACTCAACAAAGAACCGTTGATTTCCACCTCTTACGAGACCATCCAGTCGGCAGTACAGACCAATTACATGGGTACAGTCAACGTGGCCCTGGAAGCCTTCCCCTACCTGAAAGAGACCAAGGGACAGTTGATTTTCTTTACCTCCAGCTCTTACACCCGTGGGCGCGCTTTCTACAGCATCTACTCGTCGACGAAAGCGGCTATCGTGAACTTTGTACAGGCCATTGCCCAAGAATGGGAAAGTTTCGGTATCCATATCAACTGTATCAACCCGGAACGGACCAAGACCCCGATGCGGGTACACAACTTCGGCATCGAGCCGGAAGACACTCTGCTATCGGCAGAGAAAGTGGCCGAAGCCACCCTGAGAACCTTAGCCTCCGACTATACCGGACAAGTGATTGACGTAAAACGGGAAACATTATGAACAATCCGTTCCTGACTGAATATGTAAAGCAAAACCTGAGAGTTTGCCAATTAAAGCAGCTCTCCATCCTGGAAGAAGTAGACCGCATCTGCCGGAAGCACCGGATTGACTACTGGCTGGATGGCGGAAGCCTGCTGGGAGCCATCCGTCACGGAGGATTCATCCCCTGGGACGACGACATCGACATTGCCATGACCTTGGAAGGGCTGAAACAGTTTATCCGCGTAGCCCCTCAGGAACTGCGCGAAGGACTCTTCCTGCAGACTTCGGAAAGCGACCCTACCCACAAGGAACCAATTGTCAAGGTGCGCGACCTGAACTCGCTGTACATCGAAAGCGGAGATAACATGCAGGCCCCCTACCAGAAGGGACTTTACATCGACATTTTCCCCTTTATTGATTATCCCAGCGTACCGAAATCGTGGGTAAAGAAACTGACCAAAGGCATTTCTACCAGCTACTCCATCCTGCACAAGGCGCACTACTATTCCTTGCGTGCTTTTGCCGAATATTTCTGGTTTCATGCCAAATACGGTCTCTACCGGACTCTTTGGGGACTGCTCAATCTCCTTTATCCGAAAGGTACCTACATGTCCAATATCCTTATTAATAACGGATACGGCATCATGCACCGCAAAGACTCCATCTTCCCGCTGGGCCGCATGACCTTTGAAGGAAAAGAATTTCCGGCTCCGCACAACCCGGACGCCTATCTGAAGGACCTTTACAAGAATTATATGGAAATCCCGCCAGAGGATAAACGCAAGATACATGCCATTTATGTACACCCGGAATTGATTACTCATGGAAACGACCGTTAAACATACGCACAGTCACCCGGCCCTCGTGGAGGTAGCCGTATTAATTCTGTTCTTCAACCGCCCTGAACCGCTCAAGGCCGTTTTTGAACAGGTAAGAAAGGCACGTCCCTCCAAGCTGTTCCTCTATCAGGACGGTCCCAGAGGAGAGAAAGACTTGCCCGGTATACAGGCCTGCCGGAAGGTGGTGGACGAGATTGACTGGGAATGTGAGGTACACCAATGGTACCAGGAACAGAACTTCGGTTGTGACCCTTCCGAATATCTGTCACAGAAATGGGCATTTTCCCATGTAGACAAATGCATCGTATTGGAAGACGACGATATCCCTTCCGTCAGTTTCTTCCGCTTCTGCAAGGAACTGCTCGACAAATACGAGAACGATACCCGTATCTGCATGATTTCCGGCATCAACTACGATGAAGTGACGAAAGATGTACCCTACGACTATTTTTTCAGTACGGCCTTCTCCATCTGGGGATGGGCCAGTTGGCGTCGCGTCATCGACCAATGGGACGAGCACTACAGTTTTCTGGACGATGCATTCAACCTGCAGCAATTGAAAGAGTACATCAAGGAACGGAAATACCAAAAAGAATTCATTGAATTCTGCCAACATCACCGGGAAAGCGGAAAGGCCTATTACGAGAGTATCTTTCATGCGGCCATGTTCTTCAACTCCGGCTTGAGTATCGTACCGACTAAGAACATGATTCACAACCTGGGTGCCACCGCCGGGTCTACGCACTTCGGCAGCGGCAACAACCTGCTCCCGAGAGGTTATCGACGTATCTTTACCATGGCATGCCATGAGCTGGACTTCCCGTTAAAGCACCCGCGTTATGTCATTGAAAATGTAGGCTACAAAGACCGAATGTTCCGCATCATGGCCTGGGGACATCCCTGGATTAAAATCGGCCGTTCGTTCGAGGAACTTTACCTCAACCTGCGCTACGGGAATTTTAAGAATATCAGTAAAGCCTTGCGCAACCGCCTCAACAAGTGGCTGGGCAGAAACAAATGGCGTTAATCTCTGAGACATGAATCCAAAACTCAATATTTATTTCTATCACACTCGCCTCACACGGGAAAGTTACGAAGAGTGGAAAAACTTCCGGTTTCCCGGACATATTCTCTATGGTCTTCCCTTGCTGGAAAGCCATGGCATCCACTCGGTGATGCACCGTTACAAAGCCTTTTCCAGCCGATGGAAACTGATGCTTTATGCCACCAAAGAAATTCTTTTCTGCAAAGAAAAATACGAGGTGCTTTACGGCACTTCTTTCCGGGGCTTGGAACTGATTATCTTCCTGCGGGCCCTCGGACTGTACCGGAAGCCCATCGTGATATGGCATCACACCGCCCTCCGCAAATCGTCCAACCGACTGAAAGAAGCCATCTCCCGTTTCTTCTACCGAGGCATCGACCACATGTTCCTCTTCAGCCGGAAACTGATTCAAGATTCCATCGCCACCCACAAAGTACCGGAACACAAACTGGAACTGATTCATTGGGGACCCGATCTGGCTTTCTACGACCACCTGCTCAAAGAACTGCCCCCACAACCACGGGAAGGCTACATCTCGACAGGAAAAGAAAACCGCGACCTGAAAACCATGCTGGAAGCTTTCTCACAGACGGAGGAAGACCTAGAAGTATTCATTGCCGAAACATGTGGAAACCTCAACTATAAACAAATAGCCGACAGCCTGACACTGACCGACAACATCCATATTCATTATACCGAAGGAGTCATCCCTTACGAGCTGGCAAAGAAAGTAGCCCAGAAAAAAGCCATTGTCATCTGCTGTCTGGACTTTCCTTATACCGTAGGGCTCACCACCCTGGTGGAAGCCTACGCACTGGGCATCCCCGTTATCTGTTCCAAGAATCCGAACTTCGAAATTGACATTGAAAAAGAAGGAATCGGTATTGCCGTGGAATATGGCGATGTGGAAGGCTGGGTAAAAGCCATCCGTTACTTACATACGCACCCGGAAGAAGCGGAACGGATGGGACGGAATGCCCGCAAATTAGGAGAAGAACGTTTCAATTTGGCCCTATTCAGTAAGGAAATTGCCGAAAGACTGTTGCACATAAGCACAAAAAACTCCTAACTTTGCAGAAAACTTGAACGACACGCCATGAGAGTACTTATCATCAACACTGCAGAACGTATAGGAGGTGCTGCCATCGCCGCCAACCGGCTAATGGAAGCTTTGAAAAACAACGGAATAAAGGCTAAGATGCTGGTTCGTGACAAACAAACCGATCAAGTCACCGTTGTCGCACTCAAGAAATCATGGCGCAAGATTTGGCAATTTACCTGGGAACGCGTTGTTATCTGGGCCGCCAACGGCTTCAAACGTCACAACTTGTTTGCCGTCGACATTGCCAATACGGGTACTGACATCACTTCTCTACCAGAATTTCGCCAAGCCGATGTCATCCACCTGCACTGGATTAACCAAGGGATGCTTTCTTTGAAAGACATACAACGCATCCTTTCCTCTGGAAAGCCTGTGGTATGGACACTGCACGACATGTGGCCTTTTACCGGCATTTGCCACTATTCAGGAGAATGTGAGAAATACACCACGGAATGTCATGACTGCCCGCTCCTGTTGAAGCCTCATCGGCATGATTTGTCGGAAAAGATTTTCCGTAAAAAGCAAAAACTGTATGCTACGGCACCTATCACGTTCATCGCCTGCAGCCGATGGCTGGAAGCCATGGCCCGGAAAAGTGCCCTGCTTCAGGGGCATACCATCACAAATATCCCCAATGCCATCAACACCAATCTGTTCAAGCCACGGGCCAAAAAGTTTGCCCGCGAGAAGTTACATCTTCCCACCGACAAAAAACTGCTGCTGTTCGGTTCGATGAAAATCACCGACAAGCGGAAAGGTATCGACTACCTGATAGAAGCCTGCAAACTGCTGGCCCAACAGGAGCCGGAACTCAGCCGGCAATTAGGCGTAGTGGTGCTGGGAAGCCAAGCCGAACAGTGCAAGTCACTCTTCCCCTTCCCCATCTACCCGATGAACTACGTCAGCAACGAAAAGGAGCTGGTGGATATCTATAATGCCGTCGACCTCTACGTGACCCCTTCACTGCAAGACAACCTGCCCAACACCATTGTGGAAGCAATGGCCTGCGGTATTCCTTGTGTAGGCTTTAATGTGGGAGGTATCCCTCAAATGATTGACCACCTTCACAATGGGTATGTAGCCCAATACAAATCGGCAGAAGATTTGGCCAATGGCATCTGCTGGACCCTCACCGAAGGTGACTACGATACGCTGAGTTCTGAAGCCTACCGTAAAGCAGTAACCACGTATTCTGAAATGACGGTGGCCAACCAATACATTCAAATATACAACCACATTACCGGAAAAAATGCATAATTTTCACCACTTACATCCCAAGTTCTCTATTATTACCGTCACCTACAACGCCGGGGCCGTATTGGAGGATACCATTCAAAGTGTCATCACGCAAACGTACAAGAATGTGGAATACATCATCGTGGACGGAGGGTCGAAAGACCGCACGCTACAGATTGTCGACCAGTACAAGGAGCACATACACACGGTGGTAAGTGAACCAGACAAAGGACTGTATGACGCCATGAACAAAGGTATCAGGCTGGCTACCGGCGATTACCTCTGTTTCCTGAATGCCGGCGATGAGCTGCACGAAGACGATACCCTCCAGCTCATGGTCCATTCTCTTACGGAATCAACCCTGCCGGATGTGCTATATGGCGACACGGCCATCGTGGACGAAGAAGGACATTTTCTGCATATGCGCCGTCTCAGTCCCCCCGAAAACCTGAATTGGAAGAGCTTCAAGGAAGGTATGCTGGTCTGCCATCAGGCTTTCTTTGCCCGCCGTGACCTGATAGAGCCCTACAACCTGCACTACCGTTTCTCAGCCGACTTTGACTGGTGCATCCGAATCATGAAAAAAAGCAAGGTGCTCCATCACACCCACCTCATACTCATTGATTACCTGAATGAAGGAATGACCACCCGTAACCATAAGGCATCCCTGAAAGAACGCTTCCACATCATGTGCAAGCATTATGGCGTAATATCTACCGTCATGCACCATGCCTGGTTCGTCGTCCGGGCCCTAAAAAACAAGAAACGTCCTGTTTCCAATGCGTAAGCATCTTCCACAGGACGATTTATCTTCTCAAAGTAATTCTCCTTTATTCTTTTTTCTGCTTTCTCCAAGCCAGTACCACAGCTACGATGATTGCCAACAACAGGATTCCCAGTGCCACGAAAGCAATGGTTTCCGTTACATGCAATGATTTCGGGTCGAACGTAAATTCTACCACATGCTTTCCTGCCGGTACGTTCATCGCACGCAGAATGTAATCTGCACGACCGTGAGGCACTTCTTTTCCATCAATGAACGAACGCCAGCCCGGATAATAGATTTCGGCAAAGACCACGGTTCCTCCTTTCGGTGAATTGACTTCATATTTCAGGGCGTTCGGCTCATAATTCTTCAACACAATCGAATTCAAACTATCGGCTCCCGCAGACGCCTTCACCTCATTCTGGAACTTCTTGTCGACCACGGCCACCGTTGCCGGATTGACGTGATGCAAGGCCTCTATTTCCTCATTGGCATTGTTCACGTACTGCACCTTCTCCACAAACCAGGCATTGCCCAAAGCATGCGGATTGAATACCGGAATGGTCTTGCCCTGCTGCAGCGGGATGATGAAATAACGCGTGTTCAGCATGTTCAGCACCGGTGTCAGCGTATCGCCCACCTGACTCAAATCGGCATTTACTGCCGGCAACATCTTAAACAAAGAAGTAATCTCACCTTGGATATGTTCGTCAATCATCTCCTGATAACGACGGAGCTTGGCGGCATGATATCCACCGATACTCTTGTGCCAGTAGGCCGTATTGTTTTCATTGAACGTATTGACGGACAAATTCAACACACGGTAGTCCAGTGATTTGTCTTGCAAAATCTCCCGGTCAGTTTCCGACGGTTCCAGGAATGGCTGCATCTCCGTGCCTTTTGCCACGAACTGTTCATCATACAGATAGCGTTTGTTGACGCTCCACATATCCACTAGACACAGCAAAGCCAGCAGGCCAACCAGCAGTTTGGCTTTCAACTTCCCGGCACAATAAGCCCACAGCAACACCGCTCCTATCAATATCACGAAGAAGCTGCGCCATGCGTCGGAGGTGAAGATAGATTTACGTATTTCTTCCAGATTGACCAGGATAGGCGCCAGCTGGTCGGCTGGAATGGCATTCTGCAACGCGTTCATCTCGGCAGAAGAAACATACGACGGGAAGAAGAAACTCGGTGCCAAGGCAAACAAAAGCGACAAGCCACCGGTCAATACAAACGAGATGTAAAAGGCTTTGCGCGATTCATTCCACAATTGCGGACGCTCTACCACTTCTTTCAATGCCATAATGGCCAGCAAAGGAATGGTAAACTCTGCAATGACCAGAATGGAAGATACCGCACGGAACTTGCTGTACATCGGGACATAGTCGATAAAGAAATCTGTCAGCCCCATAAAGTTATGTCCCCAGGAGAGCAAGATGGAGAACGCGGTACCGACAAGCAATGCCCATTTCATCGGACCCTTCACAATGAACAGTCCCAGAATGAAAAGGAACATCACGAAGGCACCCACATACACCGGTCCGGAAGTACCGGGCTGTTCACCCCAATATTGTCCCAGCTGGCTATACAACCCCATATAATTCGGGTCGGCCTTCTCCATGGCCTTTTCATTGTTTGCCAACGGTACGGAAGCACCTCCTTTCACATTGGGTACCAGCAAGGAAAAAGTTTCCCCAATTCCATAACTCCATTGAGTGATATAGCTTCTTTCCAATCCGCTGCTGGTTTGGTCCGAAGTATTCTCTTTCACCAGTTCGCTTTTTCCACGCATGGTCTCCTTGCTGTACTCATACGTGTGATACAGGTTCGACAGGTTCACGCAGACACCCACCAGACCGGCCACAATCAGGACTACAGTGGCTTTGATAAACTGAGGCATCTTCTTTTCCCGCCATGCCATCACCCCGTAGGCAATCGCCATAAACAGCATGACAAACAAGAAGTAATAACTCATCTGCGGATGGTTGGCCATAATCTGGAGCGCGACAAACAAAGCGGTCACGATACCTCCCGCCAGCAGTTTCCCCCGATAAGCCAGTACCATACCGGCAATCGTGGGCGGGATATAAGCCAAAGCCACAAACTTCCAGATATGTCCGGCGGCAATGATGATGAAGAAATAAGACGAGAAGGCCCAGAGAATGGCCCCCAGTGCCGACATCCACACCTTGAAATCAAAAGCCCGCAACAGGATATAAAAGCCCAGCAGCATTACAAACACATACCACACGTAGGTCGGCAAAAACAGGTGATATACCTTCTGCAACCAGCTCAACGTATCGGTTGAATCGTAACTCGGCGACATCTGATAGGTAGGCATACCGCCAAAGATAGAATTGGTCCACCGGGTCCGCTCACCTGTCTTCTCCAAGTATTCACTCATCTCACGTCCCGAACCGATACCGGCCACGGCATCGTGCTGTGCCAGAATGCGTCCTTCGGTCACTGCCGGAAAGAAATAAGCAAACGAAATGATAGCAAAAAGAACGATGACTACCACGTCGGGCAGTAGTTTCTTGAACAAGTTCATATTATTCATAATTAATGTTTTCGGCAGGCAAAGATAACATAATACTGCCTGAAAAGTCGTAAATTTGCCCCTGAAAATCTTTTTTAACGCATGAAAATAGGAATCATTACCGCCATGGCTTCCGAACAGAAGCAACTGGCCAACCAACTCGAGAACAAGACTGAACGTAAAGAGGGCCCCTTCACCTACATCGAAGGCTCCATCAAGCACAATACCATCATTCTGATGCAATGCGGCATCGGGAAAGTCAATGCTGCCGCAGGTACCGTGGAACTCATCCGCACCTTCCAGCCCGACTGCATCATCAGCACCGGAGTGGCAGGAGGAATCGACAGCTGCCTGAAAATAATGGATGTGGTAGTCAGCCAGCAAATCGTGTACCACGACGTATGGTGCGGCGAAGGCAATGCCTACGGACAGATACAAGGTCTCCCGACGTTCTTCCAAGGCAACGAAACGCTCTATCAGTGTGCGCTCTCACTGGATACGGAAACAGCCATTCACGGAGGCCTCATCTGCACGGGCGACAAGTTCATCACCGACCGCAGCGAACTGGACGAAATCAAGCGTAACTTCCCCGAAGGGCTGGCTGTCGATATGGAATCAGCTTCCATCGCCCAAGTATGCTACCTCTATCAGGTGCCTTTCATCAGCTTCCGCATCATCAGTGACACTCCGGGAGCCGACAAGCATTTTGAACAGTACCTGAACTTCTGGGGAGAAATGGCCGACCGCTCCTTCCATGTGACCGAGACTTTCTTGAAAGCATTACCCAACAAACTATAACGAATCATGAAAAAGATACCAAGCTTTACCGTAGACCATATTCATCTGAAACGTGGCATTTTCGTATCCCGTAAAGATGAAGTCGGAAATGAAATGGTCACCACTTTCGACATCCGCATGAAAGAGCCGAACCGCGAACCGGCGTTAGACCCTGCTGCCATCCATACCATCGAACACCTGGCTGCCACTTTCCTGCGCAACCATCCGGTATGGGCCGATAAAATCATCTATTGGGGTCCGATGGGCTGCCTCACCGGAAACTACCTGGTAGTGAAAGGTGACTTGCAATCCAAAGACATTGCGCCGCTGATGACCGAAACCTTCCGCTTCATTGCCGACTATGAAGGCGAAGTGCCGGGCGCCACTCCCAAAGATTGCGGCAACTATCTTATGATGAACTTGCCCATGGCGAAATGGGAAGCTGCCAAGTTCCTGCACGAAGTGCTGGAACAACTGACCGAAGAGAATCTAGAATATCCGGCTTCCCTGTAAAATCATATTCCCTGCCCCAAAAGCCACGCACAGAGCATCTCCTGAGGGCAGGTCCAGAAAACAAAAAGCCCGGCCAGGCGCCTTTCAGACAGCCTGCCGGTGCTCTGCCAGTACTTCCTAAGCAGTACCGTAGTACTGCCTAAGGAGGATTATTCAGCCTCCAATACCACTTCCGTTCCTTTCAAAAGCGGAGAAGTCAGTTTGACCCGAATCTCTCCTTTCTGTCCTGTAGTTTGGATATAAGCCAGCAAACGGCCGTGATAAGCCCGATGACGGTTATCCGTATAATCACTCATATCACTGTTATCTGAGCCTTCCAATCCTAAAAGACGGGCGGGACCCTCAATTTCACAAGTCACTTCGTTGTCTCCCAATTTCACCACAGTGCCCTGCTCATCGACCACTTCAATCGTAACATGAGCCGTAGCTTTCTCCGGTGACAACACGTCCTTATCTACCGTAGCCCGCAGCGCGTATGGACGTCCCGAAGTCTTTATGGTATAGGTAGAAAGCACCTTTCCGCTTTCATCACAACCTTCGGCACGAAGTTCTCCATCCTGATAAGGAATGTCCCAGTAGATGATTCCGCTCTTGTCATCGTAAGGCTTCATCGGTCCGACTTCCTTTCCGTCGAGCAACAGACGTGCCTGTGGTGCGTTGGTATAACATACCACCCGAATCAGCTGGCCCGGAGCATAGTTCCAGCTGTCCCAGGCATCCATGGAAAGCCAACTGTGTCCCGGTCTCACCGGATAAGTACCGATGTATGTCATCGGTTTATCGCTCCACAACGAAGCCCGGAAATAACCACGCGGCTTCGCAAAACTGCCGAAGTCCAGCAAACCTGTATACAATCCACGGGACGGCCATCTTCCGGCCTCACCCAGATAATCAGTACCCGTCCAAAGGAACTGTCCGAAAATGAAATCATTGTCACGAACGGCATGCCAAGCCTCAATGCCTACTCCTGTTTCACTTCCGTAAATGATACGCTTCGGGTAAGTTTTGTGGTCTTCTGCATAACGGTCTTCCGTATAATTATATCCTACCACGTCTACCGCTTCCGGATAAGCCGTCTGGTTGGACATGATCACACCGGCCAATGCTCCCGTAACCGGGCGTGAAGTATCTACGGCTCGCACACAAGCCGCCAGTTTCTGGGCAATCACCCCAATCCGCATGGCGTCGGGCGCGTCGGGCTTGTAACCTCCGAACATCGGCTGGTTAATCTTTGCTCCATCCAATATCGGATGAGAATAAGGGTCATTCGGATAATCTACCTCATTACCGATGCTCCACAAGAACACAGAAGGATGGTTCCTGTCACGGCGTACCATATCGGTCACATCCTGCTCTATCCATTCTTCAAAGAAGTCGAAAGAGCCTTCGTAACTGGGTTCTCCCACATTCCATCCTTTTATCCATTTGCGCTTTGGAAATTCCCATTCATCGGAAGCCTCATCCATAACCAAAAAGCCCAGACGGTCACATAAATCATACAGCACTGGAGCCTGCGGATTGTGGCTCATACGAATGGCATTCGCCCCGATTGCTTTCAAGTTCTTCAAACGTCTTTCCCAAACCTCCGGCGGTACGACTGCACCCAGCACTCCTGCATCATGATGCAGACACACCCCTTTCACCTTCATCCACTGTCCGTTCAATGCGAATCCCTTGTTGGCATCAAACTGAAGTGTACGCAAGCCTACAGAACTAGAGGCGCCATCTATCCGCTTTCCATCGCAATACAGCTCAGCCTTCAACGTATAAAGATAAGGATCATTCAGGTTCCAGCGGTGCGGCTTCTTCACCTTCAACGAAAGGGTTTGCTTGGAAAGTCCTTTCTCCTTTCCAGCCACATCTTTCCGGTTTTCAGCCACAAGTTTCCCTTCGGCATCATACAAGGCAGCTTTCACCTCGAGTTTTCCCTCAGCCTTTACGTGCTTTTCTACTTCCAGTTCTACTGAAACGACAGCCTGCTTGTCGGTAATCGAAGTTGCATGCCAGCCTAATCCCCATTGTGCCAAATGAATCTCCGGTGCCGCTACCATCCATACATCCCGGTAAATACCCGAACCCGTATACCAGCGAGAATCTGCATACCGACTATGGTCTACACGCACGGCCAGCACATTGTCGCCTTCTTTCAAATACGGAGTCATATCATACATAAAAGAAATGTAACCGTTGGGACGCTTACCCAGGAGATGTCCGTTCAAATACACCTCACTCCGGTTATACACACCTTCAAAATAGATATAATGACGTGCGGCCTCATCAGTCAGCTGAAAATGTTTCCGGTACCAGCCAATTCCTCCCGGCAGATAGCCCGTACAACTTGCCAGAGAAGGTGAAAGCTGTCCCTCGATAGACCAGTCGTGTGGCAAGTCCAGCTGCCGCCATTTGCTGTCATCATACGAAACAGATGCACTCAGGCTATCATCCGAGAGACTGAACAACCAGCCATCGTTAAACTTTTTTGCCTCTCCGAAAGCAACTTGAGCTGTTAAGGAAGCACATGTAAACAAACAAAACAAACAAAATAGTAACAATTTATTATTCATAAACTTTACACATTAGAGATTCAATATAATAATCATAAAAGGCTGACCCCTTAAAAGGAGCCAGCCTTTTATCCTTTATCCAACAAGACCCAATTTATTCAATCTTAGTAGATTGGGTATAGCAGTACTCGGAAGCCTGTCCCGATTTAACACCTACACGTGCGAAGAAATAATCTTCAGAAGCCAGACTTTCCGGAATGTCAATATCAGCTGTAATCACTTGATCCAGTTGAATATCCTTTCCGAGGCTCACATTTGCACGGTTTGTATTATTATCTGTAATCAGCATTTCACCCAAGTAAATACGTACATCTTCCAATGTAGCACTTGAAGATACTTTCTTTACCGTAAATTTCGCCGTCACTTTTGAACCATTCTTGGTGAATGAAGCATCCTTGATGATAAAATAGGGAGTCACAGGAATATCCTGTACAGTATTTCCGTGGACTTCTACCAAAATCGTATCATTGTTAGGACGTTCCCAAGGAGCATTACCCATACGTACCAACTTATACTCTCCGTCGAAAAGCACTGCAGAGTAAGTACCATCCTGATTAATATACACAGGAATAGAGTTATGAAGAGCATATCCATCCTGATAAAGCGCAAACTCAGCACCTCCCGCACGTACGCAGATCGGTTCACCCTCATAGACGACTTTACCCGTCAACATAGACTGAGGCTCATCGAAATTATCATATCTACAACTGCTTATAGCCAATAAACAGCACAACAAAGTAAAAAATGATGTTATCTTTTTCATATTCCTTTTTATTGAAGCGGGTTCTTTACAATTAATGGGTTATTATTAATTACGTCATCCGCAATAGATGAATAGTAATTTGACATTCTGAACATACGGGCCAGGATGAAACGGCTGGAACGATGTTTTACAAAGATATACTTATCTTGATCATTCGTGCCTGGTTTTGCTACTGCAATTCGATAAGGATACAAACCATATACTACCGCAGTACTGTTTTCATCTTCTTCTCCATTCCAAATCTTATCCGCAATTCTCCAACGTTTCAAATCAAAATAACGCTGGTCTTCAAAGGCCATTTCCACACGACGTTCATTCTGAATCTTTTCCAATGTCAGACTTGTCAGACTGTTTGCCGGGAATCCTGCACGTTCACGCAGCTTATTGATATAATACAAAGCACCTGGATCCTGATCATCCAATTCAAATGAGGCTTCAGCTGCATTCAAATAGATTTCACCCAAACGGAACCAAGGCCACCAGTTCTCTTCGTAGTTTCTCAATGTAAAGCCCACTTCTTCGCTTATATATTTACGAATATAGAAACCCGTGTTACTTACATTCTGAGCACCATCCTGAGGACCATCCTGACCAACATAAGTCTTACCGTCGGTATAAGTGCTACCCAATGTCGGATCACTCAACAAATCGTAATTATTTTTCTCTGCATTCCAAACAGCTACACCAGCCTGAATGTCTACGTCAGAACTTCTGAATTGTGTGCCCGGATAAATGATGGTACCATACAAACGCGGATCCTTGTTGGCAAACAAGTCGGCCGGATTATCAAACACAATGTAATTGTTGTTTTCATCCATGTATTTCAGCTTTCCTGAAGTACCATCCAGATAATCATAAGCCTCAACCAATCCCAATGACGGAGCGATACAAGAAGAATTATCATTATCCTCTTTCAGATGCTGGATGACATTATCATAACCAAAGCTGTGTATCTTAGTCGGGTTCTTATAATCTTTCGCCCAGATAATTTCCGGATTCTTTTCCTTATCCATGAACAACTGATAGAAGTTCACGCCCTTGTTTGAGTTCTTGTTGTATAAGTCATATCCACCTTGCGTGATAATCTCCTTAGAGGCAGCCAAAGACTTCTGATAATAACCAGTAGCCATGCTAGCCGGGATACCTACTTCTCCTCCGTCTGTTACCAGTGTCGGAGTATACAACGCATTGTATTTGGCAATAGAACCGGCATACAACATGGCACGGCTTTCAAGAGCCAATGCAGTGTAATAATTTGCTCTTGTCTGGCTTCCGTTATTGGCTTTCAGGTCATTCTTCACATCTTCACATTCGCTATATACGAAATCATAAATCTCATGTTCCTTCGCACGCGGATGCTGCAAATAAGAAGGATCTCCACTAAAATCATACTCCAAGGTAGTAGTAATCAATGGTACACCTCCCATTCGTCTAACCATATCAAAATAGATATACGCACGAATGAATCTGAATTCAGCCTTGAACAAAGTCTTTTCTTCTGTAGTCAGATTTGTTCCATAAGTTTCCAGATTTTCAAGAGACATGTTGATATCACGAATCAATCCGTAATCCCACAGACGACCGTAATCATTTCCATACTGGAAATTATTCTTTCCATTCTGGTCCAATGCTCCACTCCACATTGCATCATCAATTTCACACATACCACCGGTATTGAAATCACCATGCAAACTTGTAATACGGTTATAAAGATTGGCCAACTGAGATTTCACCATATTGGGATCGTTCCATACCTGTTCATTGGTCAGAATGGTCTTTGGATCCCTTTCGAACCAGCTGTCACCGCAACCAGACAATACAGATGCGAGCGCTGTTCCAATTACAAATATTTTTATAGAATTACTTTTCATCTTTACGAATCATTTTTAGAATGTGACATTAAATCCAACAAGGAAGGTACGCTGCTGCGGATATACTACGGCTGCTGCTGCAGTAATTTCCGGGTCAATACCAAACTGATGAACATTATCAAATGAACACAAGTTAGACACACTACCGTAAACACGTACTTTCTGTGCATGAAGTGGTTTTAACATCCACATCGGCAAGCTATATCCGATTTCCAAATTCGAGATACGCAGATAGTGTACATTGTGCAACCAAAAATCACTATTCTTATTATTGTAAGCAAATTCACCGTTACGAATAGCAGGGTAGCGTCCTGAAATCCATTCACTTTCCGGATCATAAAGATCGGCACGATGCCAGCGGTCTTCCAACAGATAAGCTGGAGAGTTACCACCATTGTGGTACGCATTGGCCAACTCATAGTTCTGTCTCCATCCTTGCATTGCACCACCAGAGAAGTCAATATTCAAATCGATACCTCTCCATTCCAGTCCGATATTACCACCGAAAGAAAGAATCGGTGCCCAGTTCTCAGGGAAACCAATCGGACGTTCATCCATGCTATTAATCACTCCATCATTATTGACATCCTTATAAATAAGGTCACCTGGCAGCAACGTTGTATTTCCCTGTCCATCCAAGTTTACAGGATAATTCTTGATTTCTTCTTCAGACTGGAACTGTCCGATAACCTGATATCCCCAATAGATGCCACCCCAACGATCTTCAGCTGAGTTACGGTATTCATCCCATGAGTTACTGAAACGAGGCTTGTAGGTTTCAATGCTTCTGTAACGAGAGAAAGTGATATTACCACTTACCCGATAGTTGAATTCACCGATATGGTCTGTCCATGTAGCCATGGCTTCTGCACCGATGTATGCTTGCTTGTTCAAGTTTTCATTCGGCAATGAATATCCGACTTCACTCGGCAGCAACACGTCATAACGTGCAGCCGGCACACCTGTAATATCCTTACGGAAGGCATCTGCACTTACAGTCAAACGATTGCCAAACATTGACAAATCAAAACCAATGTTCTTAGTCGTATTCTTAGTCCATGACAGGTTTGTCACTGGGAGACCTCTCTGATTCAATCCAGTCACATACTCCCCATCCAATACGGCACTTCCCTGATTCCAGTTATAACCGCTCAAATAACCAAACATAGAAACTCCACTTTCTGTACCTGTCTGACCGATAGAAGCACGAATCTTCAAATCATCTACCACTGATTTCAACGGAGCAAAGAATTTCTCTTCAGAGATTCTCCAACCTAAAGACAAGCCCGGGAAGAAACCCCAACGTTTACTAGGTGCATACAGATAAGAACCATCATAACGAGCCAGCAACTCAACCAAGTACTTGTGTGCGTAATCATAGTTTACACGGGCCAACCAACCTGCACGAGCTTCATAGCTCCATTCATCACCAAAACTGTTGATTTCATCCATCTGCAGCAACGGCAAATAGTCTGTAGAAGGTTCTGTTCCGTAAGTTTTCTTACTCCAGTCATAATCTGAAGCTTCATAACCCAACACAGCAGAAATGTTATGTTCCTTAATCTGCTTGTTGTAGTTCAACTGCAACTGCATGTAACGAGTCGGTACGCTACGGTCAATTTGCAATCTCCAACGACCTACCGCATTCGTTCCATTATAAGTATCTGATGCTTCATCATAAGTGTAAATCTGGTATGCATACTGATAACCATCAAAACGGCTGTTAGTATAACCATAAGAGAAAGTTGCCTTTGCTGTCAATCCGAAACCAAAATCATACTGTGCGTATGCGTTGATATTTGCATAGCGGGTCATACTATCTTTATAACCTGCAATGTCACGTCTGAAAGCAGCCGGGTTATATCCGTTACGGTAAGAGTCAATATTTCTAATGTAATTAGGATTGTCATTTGCGTATGGACTATCGATAGGACGCATTCTGAAGATAGCCAAGATAGAAGAATAATAGCCATCACCACCCGGCAAACCTACATCGTTTGTTTTCTCATATCTTCCACTTACCTGCGCACCAATCGTAAAGCGGTTGGTAATTTTAGTATCCAAGTTCAACTGGAAGTTTGTACGCTGATAGTTAAAGTCAGGCATCATAGCTTCCTGATTAGTATGTGCAATTGACAGGTAGTAGTTCGTTCTTTCAGAACCACCGGTTACACTGGCATTGATATGATATTGCGGTACATTTTTTCTCATGATCATATCATAATAGTCATAGCTCTTATAACCTTTTTCTGTACCTGCAGCCCATTTTGCCAATTCTTCTTTCGTATACACAGAGTTTGGATCTTCTCCTCTGTTCTGTGCAGCTTCAGCCAAACCTCTTGTGTATTGTTCCGCATTTGCTAACTCAGGGAAACGTGTCAGATTCTGCCAGCCATAATATCCATTTACATTAATGCTGACTTTCTCGTTCTTTTTACCTTTTTTTGTGGTAACCAACACAACACCGTTTGAAGCTCGCAAACCGTAAATAGCTGCTGACGCATCCTTCAATACCGTAATACTTTCGATATCTTCAATATTCAACGCATTGAACACATCGTTTCCGGATACTTCAGAGTTTACCAACCAGTCATTGCTTGTATTACCTCCGTACGGAATACCATCAATAACGAACAACGGAGTACCCATGTTACGTATTTCCAAGTTAATACCTTTACCTGGTCGAGCATCCTTTGCACGAGTTGAGATACCTGCAATCTTACCGGTAAGTGCACCAGCCGTAGTGGTAGAAACTGAACGGGTCAACGATTCAGACTTCACATCACTAATCGCCCCAGTCAAGCTTTTTCGGTTTTGTGTACCGTAACCTACTACAACTACCTCATCCAACGTTTCAGTATCTTCTTGTAGTACCACATTAATGGGTGCTGTTCCATTCATCTTGGCTTCTACTGACTTATAGCCGATAAATGAAACCACGAGAGTACCATCGGTGGATCCCACCTCAAGTGTGAAATTACCGTCAATGTCTGTGATGGTTCCTGTAGTTGTGCCTTTCACAGTAACATTGGCTCCAATAATAGGTTCTCCTGTAGCATCTGCTACATGACCTTTAATTTGATTTTGTGCAAATGCTACAACAGACATCAGTAGCATTATGCAAGTCGTTAAGAATTTTAAATTCCTCATAGATTATTAGAGTTAATGAATGTAAACGCAAAAATATATAAAGAAATACACACACAGATAAATAAATCATGCAATAATAAACCGCAAATATTGCATTGCATGATTTATATCATTAAAAAACGAGATTCCCAACTAACTTCATATATCTTCTAAGGAAAAAGTTCATATTCAAATTCACACAAAGAAATTCAAATAAAATCTTCATTTTAAACAATCTTTCATACACTTCTAAACTTCAAGCCCAACGATTCATTGTATTGATGCAACAACACCAATGGAGGTTTACAGATTGATTTAAAGATAAGCAAGCTTCCACCGAAGCTACAAAGTAAATCTACCATAAAACAATTATATATCAATCATTATTTAATTTATAAGGCTGCTTATTCAATTAATATTCGTACTTTTGAAGTCACGCAAATAAAAAGGCCATGAAATATCAGCTAATCTTATTCTGTTTATTACTATCTCTTTCAGCAGTCCATTCACAACCCTATACCATCAAAAAACTGGGGCCAGAAAAAGGGCTGTCGAACAGTTATATTATCGATATAACCGAAGATAAAAACGGATACTTGTGGTTTGCTACAGAGGAAGGACTCAACAAATTAGAAGGCAACCATTTTACTGCTTTCTACAAAAGTAACAAGCACAAAGCTTTGAATCTGACAGGAAATGAACTAAACAGCCTGTTGGATGATCCTAACGAACCCATCTTATGGATTGCTACCCAACGGGCAGGACTTATTGCATTCAACTACCAGACCAACACACAACAAATCTACCAACATCACCCGAATAATCCGTCAAGCATAGCTACCAATGACGTGACCGGCATTCATCCTTCTCCTGACGGAAACTTATGGATTACCACATACTGGCGGGGAGTAGATTATTTAAATAAAGAAACAGGTAAATTCACCCACTATAATCAATCAACCGTTCCAGAACTTCCCAGCAACACGGTATGGACCTTAATGGACGACCAAAGAGGAAATCTGTACATTGGACATCACGAGAATGGAATGAGCATCCTGTCGTTAAAGACGAAAAAAGTCAAAAACTTCACCTACGACCGCTCAAACGAAAAAACTCTGCCAAGCAACAACGTACAATGTATATTCAAAGACAATACAGGAAATATCTGGGTAGGTACCGGTAAAGGACTTGCTCTGTTCAACCCCGAAACTGAAGAATTTATCCGCTTGGGCGATAAAGGTACCCCACTCTCCCATCTCATTTATGACATACAACAATTCAATGAACATCAGTTATGGGTAGCTACTGAATTCGGAGGTATCTCTATTATAGATCTCTCCAGGAGCCTGTTTAACACGACAGAAAAGATTCACCTCATACAAGCAGGCGACAATGAATACAGTCTCAACAATGCTACGGTGCGATGCCTATTTCAGGATTCCCATCAGAATATCTGGGCAGGTACCTGGGGAGGAGGAGTCAACTTCCTCAGCTCCAATACCGCCTTATTCAAGTCGTTCAGTTACTCGTCGAGCTCACCCGGCAGTAATTTAAATGCCCACATTGCCAGCGCAGTCTGCATCGACTTGCAAGGTAACCTATGGGTAGGAACAGACGGCGGAGGAATCAATGTCCTGAAAAACGGGCAACGCACCGCTACCTACACCGAAGCAAACAGTGCCCTTAGCGGAAACTCCATCCAAACGGCCCTGTGTGACCGGAAAGGTAACCTGTGGTTCGGCATCTTCAATGGAGGAATCATGTACTACAACATATATTCCAAGACCTTCAAGCAAGTCTTTCCGAAAGAAGAGAGCAATCACGATGTCCGCTCGCTTTTTGAAGATAAAGAAGGAATTATCTGGGTGGGAACCAGTGAGGGAGTCTTTCAAGTCGACAGAGATTCCCAGAAAATCCTGCGCCATTTCAACACGCCCGACAACCTGATTCGTACGGTCATCAAAGACCAAAAAGGCCAAATATGGATAGGGAGTTTCGGAAGAGGAATTTTCCTCTATTCGGCCGATCAAAAGCATTTAAAAGACTTCAATACTTACCTCGATTTTCCTTCCAATACCATCAACCAGATTTTTGAAGATTCCCAAGGGAGAATATGGGCTGCCACCGGGGAGGGACTGGTACAGTTTGAGAACAAGTCGCCCTGGACATATAAGGTCTACCAGCGAAACGAAGGACTTGTAAACACCTTTATTTGGGCTATTACAGAAGATGAGGAACACAATATCTGGTTCAGTACCAATCAAGGAATCAGCTGTTTGTCCAAAGACCGGAAGCACATCTATAATTACGATTATAGAGATAATATTCCCATGGCCAGCTTTACAGGAAGAAGTGTTTGCAGGGACACAAACAACACCCTTTATTTCGGTTCTACCGACGGACTTTGTTATTTTACCCCCAGCCAAATATTGGAAAAGAAACAATGTCCCAAAGCCATTATCGGGAAAATAACAGTCTTTGAACCCATGACATCCGACAACAGCAATGAATTTGAATATTCACTCTTCAACAAAAAGGAAATCAAACTAAAGTACATACAAAATAATTTCAGCATTACATTCAACATACAAGATTATTCTCTAAATGAAAGAGTGGAATATGCCTACATGTTAAAGGGACTGGAAAACTCATGGTACACCGTAAAAGATCCCAACAATGTAACTTTCCGTAACCTGCCACCGGGGAGATATGAATTCCAGGTCAAGACCCGCATCCGGAACCAGGAATGGTCTGACGAAATTTCACAGATTGATATCGTCATCGCTCCCCCAATCTGGCTGTCCTGGTGGGCAAAACTTCTATATATACTCACTGGACTTACACTTTTCTTCTGCGGCATCTGGGCCTATAAACGCAAACTAAATCTGGAATACCTGTACGAGTCAGAAAAGAAAAGCCATGAACAAGAACAGGAACTAAACGATGAACGACTCAGATTCTTTACAAATATCACACATGAACTGCGTACACCGCTGACACTGATTCTAGGTCCTTTGGAGGATATGGTAAAGAGTGATAGCCTATCAGCTAAAGACCACCACCGGATTTCGGTCATCCACCAAAGTGCCGTCCGCTTGCTAAATCTGATTAACCAAATACTGGATTTCCGGAAAACAGAAACCCAAAACAAGAAACTGTGTGTCACAAAAGGGAATCTGACCAGCGCAGTCTATGAAACCGGGCTGAAATACAAGGAATTGAACAACAATCCTAACGTACAGATATTAATAGAGGTGGAGGAAGAAAACATGATTTTGTTTTTCGATAAGGAGGTCATCATGATGATTCTAGACAACCTTATTTCCAATGCCCTGAAATATACTGAAAAGGGATATGTACGTGTTCGGGCTGAATGGGTCACGGAAAACGGCATACGATATGCACAACTTTCCGTGGAAGACACCGGCTATGGCATCGGGAAGGAGGCACTCAACCATATCTTCGAACGCTACTATCAGGAAAGCGGGGAACATCAGGCTTCGGGAACAGGCATTGGACTGGCCCTGGTAAAGAACTTGGTCGCCCTGCATGAAGGGGGTATCCAAGTGAAAAGCCTCCCTGATATCGGTACGACCTTCTATCTGCGTTTACAAGCCAACAACACTTACCCCAATGCCTTACATGGAGAGGATGTGCAAACTGACATACAGGAAGTGAAAGAAGAAAATATCGAGAAACTGGAAATGTCAGACAACGTGAAAGATTCACGCCCCATCGTACTGGTGGTGGAAGACAATGCCGACATCCGCGACTATATTGTCGATGCTTTTACGGACTTATATGAAGTGAAAACGGCCTCTAATGGAAAAGAAGGATTAAAAATAGCTACCGAATGTGCTCCCGACATCGTCGTCAGTGACATCATGATGCCTGTGATGAACGGTATTGTGATGTGCCAGAAGCTGAAAACGGATATTCGTACCAGCCATATCCCTGTCATCCTCCTCACGGCAAAAGACAGCATCACCGACAAGGAAGAAGGGTATCAGGCCGGGGCCGATTCCTACCTCACCAAACCTTTCAGCGCCAGCCTGTTGCAGAGCCGAATCAGCAACCTGCTGGCACAGCGACGATTACTGTCCGAACGTTTCGCTATCCGACCAGAGAAGCCACAAAGACAAAGCATGGAAGAAAAGAGAGCTATCATCACGAAGTCAATGAACAAACTGGACAAAGAATTCCTTGACAAGATTACCCATATCATTACGGAAAGCCTCTCCGCAGCAGAAAACGTGGATATTACTGTATTGTCCAACGCATTATGTATGAGTAGTTCCACGCTTTACCGAAAGGTAAAAGCACTTACAGGGATGTCTACCAATGAATATATTCGGAAAATCAAGATGCAACTGGCTGAGAAATACCTGCTGGAGGGTAAATATACCATCTCCGAAATCGCCTTCAAGGTGGGAATCAACAGCAATGTGTATTTCCGTCAGTGTTTTAAAGAAGAATTCGGCATGTCGGCTTCGGAATATCTGAAGCAGTTGACAGGAGCTTCTATCGAGGATACGACAAACGAGAAAGAAGGTTGAAATCCATTTCTCACATCCGATAAAAAACGTCCTTACGTTGATTTGAAAGAGGCTGTCTCAAATTGAAATATAATTTTACTTTAAATGCACTTGCGTTTGAAGGCAAACGTCCTTGCGTTTAAGGACAAACACAAAGACGTCTTCCAGCACGAAAGAACGCATAAAAAGGGATATTCAGTAAATGTCCCCCAAAAATAAAATGGCATATGAAGTGATTATGGTCTATCATTTTCATATGCCATTTTTATTGTCATTTTTTCGTGTATTCTCACATAATTCTATTCGACAGGACATAACATTCCTGAAGAAGCCAAATGACCTCTTCTTATTCTGTCAGTAAAATCGTATCATGCCGCTTTAACTGTCCTGTTCCTGATTCTGTCAATCATCAGTACGGCATTTGCCGTAT
>NZ_JAOQJI010000031.1:0-48108 GCF_025567125.1 Phocaeicola fibrisolvens
TTAATCAAACCGACCTCACTGCTAATGTTCCGGAGGGTAACGGTCCTAGACAGCTTACGCTGTGGTAAAATTTCTCCGGACAGCAATGTATATATTAATTAGCACAATATATGTGAGTTTTTCATTCCTATAAGGACAAATTTCAGAAACGTATGTCTGGTAAATTATTGAGTCATCATAGTATGAACATATATCATTACTAAAAACAATGAAACAACTTCCATAAGATTGTGGTTGTAAAAATCGCCATTTAATAGCCCGTTTTTTTTGTAAAATTCGCCAATTAAAAAAATATGATTATCTTTGCATTATATTTTATAAGGTATGGAAACAGTAAATAGAATACTTCAAGAGAAGATTACAGCACGAATCGCGCCCAATAAAGCAGTACTGATTTTTGGTGCTCGCCGTGTTGGTAAAACGGTAATGATGCGTAAAATTGTGGACAACTATTCAGGTAGGACGATGATGCTCAACGGCGAAGACTACGACACATTAGCACTATTGGAGAATCGCTCAATAGCCAATTATCGGCATTTATTGGATGGTATTGATTTGCTGGCTATTGATGAGGCACAGAACATACCACAAATCGGTAGTATTCTGAAGTTGATAGTTGATGAAATACCGGGAATAAGTGTCTTGGCAAGTGGTTCTTCGTCATTCGATTTGCTGAATAAGACTGGTGAACCGTTGGTCGGCCGCAGTACGCAATTTCTCCTTACACCATTCTCGCAACGGGAAATCGCACAGACGGAAACGGCACTTGAAACCCGCCAGAACCTCGAAGCGCGCTTGATTTACGGTTCCTATCCCGAAGTAGTAATGATGGAGAACTATGAACGTAAAACAGACTACCTACGTGATATTGTCGGTGCATACCTGCTTAAAGATATCTTAGCAATTGACGGCTTAAAAAATTCGAGCAAGATGCGCGATCTACTGCGATTGATAGCTTTTCAGTTGGGCAGCGAAGTTTCTTACGAAGAGTTAGGTAAACAACTCGGCATGAGCAAGACGACCGTTGAAAAATACCTCGACCTATTGGAAAAGGTCTTCGTTATCTATCGTCTGGGGGCTTATTCGCGTAACCTACGCAAGGAGGTTACAAAAGCTGGCAAGTGGTACTTCTACGACAACGGCATTCGCAATGCCATTATCGGGGCTTTCTCACCGCTGGCCATTCGGCAGGATGTCGGTGCGCTGTGGGAGAACTACATCATCGGAGAGCGGCGCAAAGCGAACTTCAATGAGGGACTGCACAGGGAGTTCTATTTCTGGCGCACCTACGACAAACAGGAAATCGACCTGATTGAGGAGAGTGCCGACAGTCTTACCGCCTTGGAGTTCAAGTGGGGAAATAAAATGCCGGCCGCACCGAAAGCCTTCCAAGAAGCCTATCCCTATGCCGAGTTTCATGTGGTAAATCGGGAGAATTATTTGGAGTTCGTATAATCAATAAATTACGTATATGGAAACAAAACTACAATCCAAACAGCAATATCCGCGGTTTATCCAAAATAAACCGTGTGGTATTGACAAATTCGATGGAGGTTCGCAAGAAAGGTTGGCAAAAACTATTGCTCGCCATTTTTGTCAGAATGATTCATTGGATGAGGAATGTACTTTACCTCGAATTATCGGCATCGAAGGTATTTGGGGATCTGGAAAATCCAACGTGGTTAAAATGTTGGAACGTGAATTATCAGACGACTATTACTTTTTTGAGTATGACGCATGGGGACATCAAGAGGACTTGCAACGCCGCTCTATATTGGAATTGCTTACAAGCAAACTTATTGATGATGGTATCCTATCTGGAAATGCAACAATAAAAGTCAAAGGTGGAGGTACGAAAACCGTATCATGGTCTGAAAAGCTGAAATATTTATTAGCCCGTAAAACGGAGACCGTAACCGAAAAATATCCCCTTATCAGTAATGGTATGGTTGCGGCATTTTTGGTTGCAGTTTTAACTCCGATATTTACATTTATTGCGTATGCAGTAAAACCTACACCCACAACATGGTGGTTTTCTTTATTGTCTATTATCATAGCTGCACTGCCAGTTCTTATTGCATTGTGCGTTTGGAAATGGGCATATAGCAAAGATCATAAATATGGATGGAGTTATATGTTAGCTATTTATCAAGATAAAGTCGAAAAGGACGTTTGCTATGAGACTTTGAGCGAAGACGAACCAACGGTTTACGAGTTCAAAACATGGATGCAAGACATTTCTGATTTTATCAAGGAAAAAGGACAACGTAAATTAGTCCTTGTTTTTGACAACATGGATCGTCTCCCCGCTGAAAAAGTAAAAGAATTATGGTCTTCTATCCATACGTTCTTCGCCGATAGCGGTTTTGAAAATGTTTGGGCTGTTATTCCTTTCGATGAAACACATTTAGCTTGTGCATTCGGAGATGAGACCGACGAACAAACGAAACAACTGACCAAGTATTTTATCAATAAAACTTTCCCTATTGTTTATCGTGTTGCTCCTCCTGTTATTACCGACTATCGAAGTATATTCAACAAACTGTTTGTTGAAGCATTTGGAGAAACAGAAAATGAAGCGAAAGAAACTATAAATCGGATATTCAGATTGGTAAATCCTAATGCCAATGTTAGGGAAATTATATCATATATCAATGAGATGGTCGCTCTTAAACAAGAGTGGTGTAACGAAATTTTGATGATAAACATAGCATTGTTCTGTTTGAAGAAGACGGATATTCTGGCAAATCCAGTAGAACAAATATTGTCCGGCGACTATCTGAATGGCATTCAAACAATAATTAACAATGATCTGCAAACACAACGCGAAATTGCAGCTTTGGTATATGGTGTCGATGTTGAAGATGCTCGACAAATTCCATTGAAAAAATATATTGAAGGCTGCATCAACGGAGAAGAAGACCACGACATAAATCAATATGCAGAGACTAATAAACAATTTGACACTGTATTAGAAGAAGTTATACAATGTATGGACAATGCGCTTATCGATAAGATTATACATTGTTTGCATAAATTAACTCGAAAGAGCGATGTTATTCTGCGTGTATGGCAAAGAATAGCACAATTGAAATTAAAAGAATCCATAGAGAAGCAGGTGTTCCCTGTCGAATACCAAGAACTGCTGTTGCATTTAGACACGGAAAGCCAAAACCATGTGATTGCTCAATTATATAAGAAGATAGTTCGGTTCAATGACTTCAATGGCGGCGACTATTTCAAAACGTTAGATGCAATAGACAGGTTTATTGCGCAAAATAAGTTGGCGTGCGATTTTACGTCATTGATTGAAGCAAAAACAGTCAAGCCAAATACATTTATCGATTATATTCAAGCTGCAAATGCAACAGATGCTGCCTATCGGGATAACGCGACAACTAAAGCATATAAATATTATCAAGTAGCAACAAATTCGGAGGCGCTCGATAATTATTTGGCAAACTTACTACCCGATAATTTCGACCATGCAGATATTGTAAAAACGTTAAAAGATAATTCTACCTATACGTTTCCAACGCTTTTGCAAGCGATCACGAATTGCATTGATGAACAGAATGTAAATAAAGATAATATAGGGGCTATATTTACAACCTATCGTTTATTGGCATCTGACGAAGAAAGACCTTTACCTGTAACGTTAGATTCAACCTACATAAATCAGTTGCATTCTGAATTAGAAACTGATGGCCGAAACATTAAAGAGTCTGGATATTACGATTTAGTCGCCATGCAATTGGCACATGGTCATTCCGTTTCCTTAATAGAGGGTGGAGATATAAAATATGTTGCAGAACTCATGGACTATTATGTGGATCATGGAGACTTATTAGTAAATAGTGTGGGATGGAATATACCGCTATTAAATGAAACACTACAATACATGGTAAATCATAAACTTGGCTATAAATTATTGCTCTCAGACATATTGCCCCAATTTGAAGATATTAAGAACAGAATAGGTGTAACGGATGAGGTATTTATCGAGCATTTAGCAGAGTGGAATACCGATTTGGATAAGTATATCACTAAGAACAATATTAAAGATGTAATTCCTGACGCATCTTTTTACGATTTGACCACTAAAATAAGCAATGTCCTGACCGATCATATCAATAAAATAGCGTTCGAAGCGTTGTCTGAAATAAGTGTTGATACATTATACGCCCAAAGAACAGCACATACATCATATTATTGGTTTGTCGCAATAAAACATTTACTGGCTAAAATCAAATCCTTGCCAGATAACTTGACTGAATTTGGCAAAAAGATTCTGATGGATATTGCTTCTGGAACTCAAAGTTTGAATCCTTTCCCTAATTGTTTCAAGAATATAGTTGAAAGATTGGATAAACGAAAAATTAAATCGACAGTTACCGATATAAGAAATGATTTCTGCATCGGTAAAAAGACTATCAATGCAATAAAGTTTCAATTTTTCGAAACATGGCTTAGATCGCATGGTAATTTGAAAAGTCAAGCTGGAGACGTTATTGATAAAATAGTGAAACCTGTAATTTCCGATGGGGCATGCCGTTCATTGATTCTGCAAAACAAAGATTTTTATATGGATTTAATAAATACAGCAGGGGATGATGCTTATGAATTGAAAAAGAGTCTCCGAAACCTCATACAAAAAGATTCAGATCCGCAATTGGTTAAATTTGTCAATTCGATAGATTCAGTACCTGAGGTTGAAACCGCGTAAGTATTTGTCTAACAAGTCCGAATTTTACGATTTTACCCGTCAGAACTGAAGTGCCCCCCAAAAAAATTGTATCCAACTTTTGGGGGTCACTTCAAACTTCGATAGGGATAATTTTCAATTTTGGGGACTTGTTAGACAGTCTCATTATCTGGTAGCAGTTTACACAGCACCGGATCGTTTTTGATACGCTCCAGTTCCTCCTGCACAATCTGCTTCACCTCTTCCTTGATGCGCCGGTAGTTCGCCTGCACCGTTTCCTTCATGCGGTCGTTGCCGTCCTCGTCCGTGAAGTTTGTAATGACGGGAATTTTCTTGTAGGCACTTTCTTCCCGTTTCACCTTTTCGGCATCCACCACAATCTCGCAATGAAAAATCTTCTGCTCGATACGCTCGTTGAAGTTGTCGGATACAGAACCGACAAACATTCCCTGCGTAAGCCCGGAAATCTTACTCGGTGGAATGAGCGCGTCCATCTGCGTGTTGATGGAGGTGGAAACATCCTGCCGGTTGATGGAGATGGACTGCCGTTTCTGCAACACCTTACCGAACCGCTCGGAGAGCGTCTTGGCTGTTTCCCCCACCACCTGACCGGAGAAAATATTGCCGACAGTGTTCATCACCACTTTCGCCTCTTTGTCCCCGTAGTCACGCACTAACTGGCTGAAATCCTGAAAGCCCAGACACACGGCAACCTTGTTGCTTCGGGCGGTAGCTATAAGATTGTCCAACCCTTTGAAGTATATTGTGGGCAACTCGTCGATGATGACCGATGACTTCAGCATCCCCTTCTTGTTGATGAGCTTCACGATACGGGAATTATACAGACCGAGTGCCGCACCGTAGATATTCTGACGGTCGGGATTGTTACCCACGCAGAGGATTTTCGGCTCTTCGGGATTGTTGATGTCCAGCGTAAACTCGCTGTCTGACATCACCCAGTAGAGCTGCGGTGAAATCATCCTCGAAAGCGGGATTTTTGCCGACGCTATCTGACCCATGAGCTGCTCCGCAGCCCCTCCAAGCCACGCATCCATGAACGGCGAAAGGTAGTTCTCCAGCTCCGGATAAGAGGTCAGTATCGGAAATATATCCTCGTAACGGCGGTTCAGAAACTCGATAGCATGGGGAAACGTGCAAAACTTCCCGTTCTGATAGATTTTGAGATACCAGATAATACTGGCAAACAGAATGATAGGTGACTCCACGAAGAAGTCGCCCTGCTTTTGCACCCACGTTTTATTGAGGTTGAGCATTATTGTGTAGGCACTCTCATAGGCATCCGTAATATCTTCCATAAAATCCGGGTGAATGGGATTGCACCGATGAGAGCGTCGCGGGTCGTCGAAGTTGATCACATAGAACTTCGGCTTTACCTTGTAGCCGTCCGGGTGGTTCAGCAAATGGTTGTAGGCAATAGTAGATAGGTCGGGATACTTGAAATCGTAGATGTATTGACTAAAGCCCTTTTCAATCTGTTGCTTGATAAAATTGTTTACCACGGCATAGGACTTGCCGCTGCCCGGCGTACCCAACACGATGGACGCACGGAAGGGATTAACTACATTGATCCAACCGTTGTTCCAGCGTTTCCTGTAATAGAAACGTGTCGGCAGATTGACCGAATACTCGCTTTCGATAAGCCTCGTTTCCTGCATGAAACTCTCGTTCTCGTTGTTGAAAACATCCTCCATCAAATTGTGTTTCAACAGGCGGCTCATCCACAGACCACCCATCAACAGGCAGACATAGCCCGTTCCAATGGTAAGGACATACAGTCCCGTCACCGCTTCAAGCGGCAGCGGCAGGGGCAGCAACCACCAGTTCAGGAAAAACAGCACGAACCCGACGGCAAATGCTGTCCAGATTCTCCCCCAAGTGATTTTCTCACCCTTGACACCCTTCGTACCCAGACAGGACAAGGCAAGCAAAAGGACGGAAAACAGCTTCGTGTAGAGAATGGAATGGAACAGCCCCGCCGTGCGGTCGAAGTTCAGAAGGATTTTGTCCACCACGCCGATGTTCACGCCCCACAGCCGGATGGCTTCGTAGCAGAACCAGTACACGTTCATGACCACTAAAATGATACTCACGGCACGCAGAAAATCCATGATTTTCGCCAATGCCCTCAAATCGTCTTCTTGTTGTGACATACATTGATTTTTTAATTGTTGATACTCTGATTACATACCCAAGCCCTTGCGTTTTTTCTTCTTTTTGCGCTTCATCGCCCGGATGAAAGCCTCTTCCTCGGCATCTACCGCCGGACCTTCGGGAGTGAGCAAGCCCATACCGCCCGATATATCTTCACTGTCGTAGGCGGTCTGCCCGTGTGCCTTGTCCGCAGCATCCACAGGGATGGATAGCGGTATCGGCGGTTGTCCGGCGTATGGCAGGGTGAAGTGTTCCTGCAAGGCATTCGCCGAAAGCTCCTTACCCATGCGCGAACCGTTCAGCACGCATCCCGTGCGGTGGTCGATGAAGGTAGCCCCATAGATGCGCCCTTCCTCTGTGTAGCGCAGTACGGTGTCGATGCCCTTCTCTTTGAGTTGGGATACAAATTTGTCCTTGTCATAAGTGCCTTGCAGCACGGAAAGGACGGTGCGTTTCGTCATGTCTGCCAGTTTCCTATCCTTGATTTCCGATTTGGAACGGACAAACTTCTTCTGTACGGCTTCATAGCCTGCGGACTTCCCGAAAAGCGAGGATTTGAACGGGTTGCCCACCTTGTTACCCTTGTCGTCCGTGACGGAATAGACCAGCCCGTGATACTCCCGTCCGCGCACGTTGCCCCTCGCTTCCTCCACCGTCATATTATATAAGGAAAGGAGCGCACGGTATTCGCCCATCGTCTGGAAACGGTACTGCCCATTCAGAGCCTTCACGGTGTTGCCTACCTGCTTCTTCACATCACCTGCCGATGCGGCCACCTTGCGCAACGGATTATCCAATCTCTGATTTTTACGTTCTGCCGGATGCAATCCGTACTTCTGTTCCAGTTCCCTGCGGATACGGTCGCTGCGGCGGTAGAGAAAATCCCGGTTGAGCCTTTTCCCGTTCTCGTCCACGTTGACCGTCACGATGTGCAGGTGGTGGCGGTCGATGTCCTCGTGCTTGAATACAAGATAAGGCTGGTTTCCGAAACCGAGTTTTTCCAGATACTCGCGGGCGATATTCTGCAACTCAATATCGGTCAGCACATCCTCCGGGTGCGGGTTGAGAGAGATATGCACCACCGGCTTCTCGATCTTCATCTGCGGTGGCAGGAAGGTGAGAAAACCCTCCATCGCCTTGCCTATGTCCACCGTTCCCGAACCGTCATTGTAGATGCGGTTGGTGGTGAGAAGCCGCCCCTGCGCCTCGTTAATCTTCTCCCCGTTGTAGGCAATCGCGCCGTACAACGAACTTCCTACACTGATTTTTGCGACCATTTTGCCTCCATTTCCCTTGAAAGTTCCACAATCCGGCGGCTCAGTTTCACGAGTTCGACGGTGTGTTGCTCTAATTTGTAGAGCAACGCCATCGCCTTTTTCTCTGAAAAATGCAGCCTCAGTTCCTTCACGACTTGGTTGTAATTCGTACCCACGGCACGGAATTGTGCATGAAAATCCGACAGTTTGGTGTAATAGTCCACCAACGTCTTGTCCACCTTCAGCACCTTGAACGGTTGCCCGAAGAAGTGCGCTTTGAGGAAAACAGACCGTGCATAGACACCCGATTTTCCGAACATGGCGAGGAAACGGTTGTGTTCCTCCTCGTTGAAACGGACGGTGTACCGGTACACCGCCGGATCAAGTTTGGGATTTCTCCCTGATTTGCTTTTCCTTTTCTCTTTCATATTACTTTGGATTTAGCGGATTGACGGCATAAGCCGCCGCTTCGGATTACAGCACCGCAGTTCTGAAAGGCTTCCCGACTTCGGAGGGAAAGCCCGCCCCCTGCAAGGGCAAGTGCTTTTCGTGGCTGCTCAAAATATTTTGAGCGGCTGAAAAGACATCTTGCTATGTTCAGGTGAACATAAAAATCCGTCAGGGGACGGATTGGGAAAATACCTTTCAGGACTCCGGGCCGCGCGTCATCGGCGAACCCTGCTGTCCGGGTGCAAAGTTACGCCCTTAAAGCGGTATCGGACAGATGCTTGACCCGGTCAATGACTGCCAACCGGCGCAACGTGCCGCCACTTGCCGGAGAAGTGATACAGGTTCCAAAATATACTTGTTTATTTGCAGCATGATTCAAGAAACGAACGATTTGAAGATATGATAAACGGAACATTCAAATACCCGGAAATCCGCTTCTTCGGATACTTGCCGAAACGGATACCCGAACCGTCGGAAACCCGGTTCTCCGACAATTCGGTGACGTATGGATTCAATGACTTCATGACGCAATGTCGTCAATCACCATTTGTCCGACGCACCGCTTCACCACAGAACCGGATACGCGACGACCCGCCTGCGTGTGTAGTCACGGAAGCGGATGGTGCGACAGCCAAATCCGTATGGAAACAGAAAAACAAATCATCAACAATTAAAATAAATGGAACTATGAGTAAGGAAATCTTCGTTGCATTCGCAACACAGAAAGGTGGCATCGGCAAATCCACTGTCACGGCACTTGCCGCCAGCTACCTGCACAACGTGAAAGGCTACAATGTCGCCGTCGTGGACTGCGACGACCCGCAGCACAGCATCCACGGGCTGCGCGAACACGAAATGGGGCTTATCGACAGCAGCACCTACTTCAAGGCTCTCGCTTGCGACCATTTCCGCCGGATCAAAAAGAACGCCTACACCATCGTCAAAAGCAATGCGGTGAACGCCCTCGACGATGCCGAGAGGATGATTGCCACTGAGGACGTGAAACCCGACGTGGTGTTCTTCGACATGCCCGGCACACTCCGAAGCAACGGCGTGATAAAGACGCTCTCGCAGATGGACTACATTTTCACTCCGCTGAGTGCCGACCGCTTTGTCGTGGAGAGTACCCTGAAATTCGTCACGATGTTCCGCGACAGGCTGATGACTACCGGACAGGCGAAAACAAAGGGGCTGCATCTGTTCTGGACGATGGTGGACGGCAGGGAGAGGAACGACTTGTACGGCATCTACGAGGAAGTGATAGCCGAAATGGGCTTTCCGGTACTTTCCACCCGCTTGCCCGACAGCAAGAAGTTCCGCCGTGACCTTTCGGAAGAGCGCAAGAGCGTTTTCCGCTCCACCATCTTCCCGATGGACACGGCACTGCTGAAAGGGAGTGGCATCCGGGAGTTTTCCGAAGAGATAAGCGACATCATCAGACCGCAGTGAGCATGGGCAGCAGGAAAGTGAACACGGAAGGCATCGACGAGGAACTGCTGTTAGCCTCCATCGGGCGGCGCACACAGGACGGGACACTGCGCCCCGCACAGGAAGTACCCGCAGCTGCACCGACCGAAGAGGACACCGCCGCACCGGAACCATCTCCTGTGCAACCCGTAACACGGGAAAAAGCGCAGAGGGAAAGTGGACGCCGGAAAAGGCAGGACGAGGACTACAACGAGCTATTCCTGCGCCGCAACGAGATAAAGACCCGCCAATGTGTCTATATCAGCCGTGACGTCCACGGCAAGATCCTCAGAATCGTGAACGACATCGCCGGAGGGGAAATCTCAGTAGGCGGATATGTGGATACCGTGCTGCGCCAGCATCTGGAACAGCACAAGGAGAGAATCAACGAACTGTACAAGAAACAACGTGAAGATCTGATTTGAAAATGGAAAAAGAAATGACACCGAATGAAAAAAGACCACAGCAAGACTGCGGAGGTATGTTTACCCAAGTGCAGGCGAGTGTGGAAATACTGTCGCCTGTCCCGGTAAGCGGCAAATGCAGTGAGAAGGACTATGAACGCCTGTTCATCCGCGACCCGGAAGTAAAGGCACGTGAGGGGAAGATGGCGTATGTGCGCCCGGAGTACCACGAGCGTATCATGCGTATCACCCGTGTAATCGGGCATGACCGGCTTACGCTGTCCGCTTACATCGACCATGTGCTGACGCACCACTTCAACCAGTGCGAAGATGCGATAAAGAGCCTTTATGCCCGAAATTACAATTCAGTATTCTAACCAAAAACGGAAGGATATGAATTACACAATCAGCATGACAGACATTCTGCTGGCGGTATCGGTCGGCTGCAACCTCTGGTTCCTGTTCCTGCTCCTTTACGAGCGCATCATGGACACGCGGATTGTCCGCTTCTTCAAGGGCATTGTCGGATTATGGCGGTCACTGGACGGGAATGAGGCTAAACGCATAGCGGCACACGAGGAAGTCCCTGCGGAAAAGGCGGACATCATCGGCAAGAGCCGTTTCAGGATGGCATCCACCCGGACAACCGCTGCCATACCGACGCAAGAAGCCGCCACTATTGAAAAAGGCATTGAGCTGTCGGAGGAAGAGGCTACTTTTGACGACGGAAAAACGGGAAACGCATCCCGCCCGGCACAAGTCCCGGAGGAAAAACTCGATGAGACCTTCACGAGCATACCGCCGGAGGAACTGGGATACGGGGACGACGAACCGGAAGAGGACGCCTCGGACACGCCACGGGCTTCGGGCAGCAGCTTTGACGAGATTGACGACGCCTGCAAGACCGCCAAAAACCCGGACGCGACACAGGCGGAACGTGAAAAGGCGGCTAAGGTGTTCACCGACATGGAGGGCACGGAGTTGTACGAGAAAATGATGGAAGGCTCTTCGGAGATAGGCATCCGCATCAAGGGGCTTATCGAGATTCGGCTGAAGAAATCTGAAAAGGAGTTCGTCGTGCCGGACAACATCGAGGAGTTCGACATTCGCAACTATGTATGACAACAATAAAAGAAATGAACATGAAAGAATGACATCAACCCACGCGGCGAGGAAACGCAAGGCGCATCCCCATCCGCAACGGACACGCCCACGTCCGTGGAAACAAACGGGCATCCACTAAAACCAAAGTAAAGAAACAAAGTATCAACCGCCCGACAAAGGACCATCCACCCTTTTGACGGCAAAAAACAAGAACAGTTTATGAACAAGAACATCTTGAAAAACAGAAAAGCAATCCTCTCCGCGGCACTTGTCATCGCCGCAACCGCCTCCGCTTTCGCGCAGGGAAACGGCATCGCGGGCATCAACGAAGCCACCTCTATGGTGAGTTCTTATTTCGACCCCGGAACTAAACTGATATACGCCATCGGTGCAGTCGTCGGGCTTATCGGGGGCGTAAAAGTGTACGGCAAGTTTTCATCGGGCGACCCCGACACCAGCAAGACAGCCGCCTCGTGGTTCGGCGCGTGCATCTTCCTGATTGTTGCCGCCACCATCCTGCGCTCATTCTTCCTTTAATAAATAATGTATGGCTGAATACCCAATCAACAAGGGTATCGGCCGTCCGGTAGAGTTCAAGGGCTTGAAGGCACAGTACCTCTTCATCTTCTGCGGAGGTCTGCTGGCTCTCTTCGTCCTGTTCGTCATCCTCTACATGGTCGGTATCGACCAGTGGATATGTATCGGCTTCGGCGCGGCATCGTCCTCCCTCCTTGTATGGCAGACCTTCGCGCTGAACGCCCGGTACGGTGAACACGGGCTGATGAAATTAGGAGCGGCACGGAGCCATCCCCGATACCTTATCAACCGGCGGCGGATAACCCGTCTGTTCAAACGACAACGAAAGGAAGAAAGACAATGAGGAATACATCGAAAATGACAACACTGGAAAACAGGTTCCCACTTTTAGCGGTGGAGCATGGCTGCATCATCTCAAAGGACGCCGACATCACGGTGGCTTTCGAGGTGGAACTACCGGAACTTTACACCGTGACGGGTGCGGAGTACGAGGCGATACACAGTTGCTGGTGCAAGGCTATCAAGGTGCTGCCGGACTACTCCGTCGTCCACAAACAGGACTGGTTCATCAAGGAACGCTACAAACCGGAGCTTCAGAAGGACGACATGAGCTTTTTAAGCCGCTCTTTCGAGCGTCACTTCAACGAGCGTCCGTACCTGAAACACACCTGCTACCTCTACCTGACCAAGACAACAAAGGAGCGTAACCGGATGCAGAGCAATTTCAGCACGCTGTGCCGGGGACATATCATCCCGAAGGAGCTGGACAGGGAAACCACGACCAAGTTCTTGGAAGCCTGCGAACAGTTCGAGCGCATCATGAACGACAGCGGGCTTGTCAGGCTGCGCCGCCTCTCCACCGATGAGATTGTGGGTACTGAGGGAAAGACGGGACTTATTGAACGCTACTTCTCGCTCATGCCGGAAGGTGACACCACCTTGCAGGACATCGAGCTTTCGGCAAGGGAGATGCGCATCGGCGACAACCGCCTGTGTCTGCACACCCTCTCCGACGCGGAAGACCTGCCGGGCAAGGTGGCTACCGACACCCGTTACGAGAAGCTCTCCACCGACCGGAGTGACTGCCGACTGTCATTCGCCTCCCCGGTGGGGCTTCTGCTCTCCTGCAACCATATCTACAACCAGTATGTGCTGATAGACAACAGTGAGGAAACCTTGCAGAAGTTCGAGAAGTCCGCCCGTAACATGCAGTCGCTATCTCGCTATTCAAGGAGCAACAGCATCAACCGCGAGTGGATAGACCAATACCTGAACGAAGCCCATTCCTACGGACTGACCTCGGTACGGGCACACTTCAACGTCATGGCGTGGAGCGACGATGCGGAGGAACTGAAGCATATCAAGAACGACGTGGGCAGCCAGTTGGCAAGCATGGAATGCGTGCCGCGCCACAACACCATCGACTGCCCGACACTCTACTGGGCGGCGATACCCGGCAATGCGGCGGACTTCCCGGCGGAAGAGAGTTTCCACACCTTCATCGAACAGGCGGTGTGCCTGTTCACAGAGGAAACCAACTACCGCAGCTCGCTCTCGCCCTTCGGCATCAAGATGGTGGACAGGCTCACGGGAAAACCGCTGCACCTTGACATCTCCGACCTGCCCATGAAGCGAGGTATCACGACCAACCGCAACAAGTTCGTGCTGGGTCCTTCGGGCAGCGGCAAGTCTTTCTTCATGAACCACCTCGTGCGCCAATATTATGAGCAAGGCGCACATGTGGTATTGGTGGACACGGGAAACTCCTATCAGGGCTTGTGCGGCATGATCCGACGCAAGACAGGCGGAGCGGACGGTGTGTATTTCACCTACACGGAAGATAAGCCCATCAGCTTCAACCCGTTCTACACCGACGATTACATCTTCGACGTGGAGAAGAAGGACAGCATCAAGACCCTGTTGCTGACGCTCTGGAAGTCGGAGGACGACAAGGTGACAAAGACGGAGAGCGGCGAGCTGGGCAGTGCCGTGAGTGCCTATATTGAGCGCATCCAATCCGACCGTAGCATCGTGCCGTCGTTCAACACCTTCTACGAGTATATGCGTGACGACTACCGCAAGGAACTGGCACAGCGTGACATCAAGGTGGAGAAGTCCGACTTCAACATCGACAACATGCTCACCACCATGCGGCAGTATTACCGGGGCGGGCGTTACGATTTCCTGCTCAACTCCACGGAGAACATCGACCTGCTCGGCAAGCGGTTCATCGTCTTCGAGATAGATTCGATTAAAGAAAACCGCGAACTGTTCCCCGTCGTGACCATCATCATCATGGAAGCCTTCATCAACAAGATGCGGCGGCTGAAAGGCGTGCGGAAACAGCTTATCGTGGAAGAGGCTTGGAAGGCCCTCTCATCGGCGAACATGGCTGAATATCTGCGCTATATGTATAAGACGGTCAGAAAATATTACGGCGAGGCAATCGTGGTGACGCAGGAGGTGGACGACATTATCAGTTCTCCGGTGGTCAAAGAGAGCATTATCAACAACTCGGATTGTAAAATCCTGCTTGACCAAAGGAAATATATGAACAAGTTCGACCAGATACAGGCGTTGCTCGGACTGACGGAAAAGGAGAAGTCGCAGATACTCTCCATCAACATGGCGAACAACCCTTCACGGCTCTACAAGGAGGTGTGGATAGGCTTGGGCGGCACGCAGTCGGCGGTCTATGCCACGGAGGTCAGCGCGGAAGAGTATCTGGCGTACACCACCGAGGAAACGGAAAAAGTGGAGGTTTACCGTCTGGCGGAGAAGCTGGGCGACGACATCGAAGCCGCCATCCGGCAGCTTGCCGAAAGGCGGAGAAACAAGGAATAACTAAAAAACAGAATGTATCAACCAAAAAAGAAAAACGCGTATGAATTTACCAAAAGTGAAAATGCTGCAAGTCAGCAAGTGCCTTATCGGATTGGCGGTCATGATGCTGCAATCCTGCGACGTGGCCGACAACCGCCGCGACATGCTGTGCGGGAACTGGGAGAGCGTGGAGGGAAAACCTGACGTGCTTATCTACAAGGAGGGCGAAGCCTACAAAGTGACGGTGTTCCGTCGTAGCGGTCTGCGCCGCAAGCTCAAGCCGGAAACCTATCTCTTGCAGGAGGAGAACGGCAACCTGTTCATGAACACCGGCTTCCGCATCGACGTGTCCTACAACGAGGCCACGGATGTGCTGACTTTCTCGCCAAACGGGGACTATGTGCGGGTGAAGCCGCAGCCGGGACATCCGACCGAAGAATAACAACCACTAAAATCCAAAGTAACATGAGAACAAGAATAACAATGATTATCTGCCTGTGCCTGCTTTTCGCGGGCAGGGCAAGCGCACAGTGGGTCGTAAGCGATCCGGGCAATCTAGCGCAGGGCATCATCAATGCCTCCAAAAACATCATCCATACCTCCAAGACCGCCACGAACATGGTGAGCAACTTTCAGGAGACGGTGAAAATCTATCAGCAGGGCAAGAAGTATTACGATGCCCTCAAATCGGTGAACAATCTGGTCAAGGACGCCCGCAAGGTGCAGCAGACCATCCTGATGGTGGGCGACATCACAGACATCTATGTGAACAGTTTCCAACGGATGCTCCGTGACGGGAATTTCAGACCCGAAGAGCTTTCCGCAATCGCTTTCGGCTACACGAAACTGCTGGAGGAAAGCAACGAAGTGTTGACGGAACTCAGGAACGTGGTGAACATCACCACGCTCTCCATGACCGACAAGGAGCGCATGGACGTGGTGGAACGCTGCCACTCGAAGATGAAGCGTTACCGCAACCTCGTGAGCTACTACACGAACAAGAACATCTCCGTGAGTTACCTGCGTGCGAAAAAGAAGAACGACCTCGACCGCATCATGGGGCTGTACGGGAACATGAACGAAAGATACTGGTAGCCTATGAAGTTCGACAACCTTCATCAGATTTTACGTTCACTTTATGAGCAGATGATGCCGCTGTGTGGGGACATGGCTGGTGTGGCGAAAGGCATCGCCGGGCTGGGTGCGCTGTTCTACGTCGCCTACCGGGTATGGCAGTCGCTGGCGAGAGCTGAACCGATAGACGTATTCCCGATGCTCCGTCCTTTTGCCATCGGTCTGTGCATCATGTTCTTCCCGACTGTGGTGCTGGGCACGATAAACAGCATCCTCTCACCCGTCGTACAGGGCACGGCAAAGATGCTGGAGGCGGAAACGCTGGACATGAACCGATACCGGGAGCAGAAGGACAAACTGGAATACGAGGCGATGGTACGCAACCCCGAAACCGCCTACCTCGTGTCCAACGAGGAATTTGACAAGCAACTGGAGGAACTCGGCTGGTCGCCCTCCGACATGGTGACGATGGCGGGAATGTATATCGACCGGGGAATGTACAACATGAAGAAGAGCATCCGCGACTTCTTCCGCGAGATACTCGAACTGCTGTTCCAAGCCGCCGCCCTCGTGATAGACACCGTCCGCACCTTCTTTCTCGTGGTGCTGGCGATTCTCGGTCCGATAGCCTTCGCCCTGTCGGTATGGGACGGTTTCCAAAACACGCTCACGCAGTGGATATGCCGCTATATACAGGTCTATCTGTGGCTACCGGTATCGGACATGTTCAGCACCATACTGGCGAAGATACAGGTTCTGATGCTGCAAAACGACATCGAGCGGATGCAGGCAGACCCGAACTTCTCGCTGGATTCGAGCGACGGGGTGTATATCGTATTCCTCTGCATCGGCATCATCGGCTACTTTACCATTCCCACCGTTGCGGGCTGGATTATCCAAGCCGGAGGCATGGGCGGTTACGGTCGCAACGTGAACCAGATGGCGGGACGAGCCGGAAGCATGGCGGGCAGCGTGGCGGGTGCAGCCGCAGGAAACGCAGTCGGACGTGTCGGCAAATTGCTGAAATAATCAATGTGCAATCATAAATTGGAAAATATAAATGGAATTCAAATCACTTAGAAACATCGAATCGTCGTTCAGGCAGATACGCCTGTTCGGTATCGTCTTCCTCTCGCTGTGCGCCGTGGTGACGGTGTGGAGCGTGTGGAACTCCTACCGTTTCGCAGAGAAGCAACGGGAGAAAATCTATGTGCTGGACAACGGCAAGAGCCTGATGCTCGCCTTGTCTCAGGATTTGTCGCAGAACCGCCCGGCGGAGGCACGGGAACATGTGCGCCGTTTCCACGAGATGTTCTTCACGCTATCACCTGAAAAAAGCGCGATTGAACACAACGTGAAACGTGCCTTGCTGCTGGCGGACAAGAGCGTGTACCACTATTATTCGGACTTCGCGGAGAAGGGGTACTACAACCGCATCATCGCCGGGAACATCAACCAAGTGCTGAAGGTGGACAGCGTGGTGTGCGACTTCAACGCCTATCCCTACCGTGCCGTGACCTACGCCACACAGAAAATCATCCGGCAGAGCAACGTCACCGAGCGCAGCCTCGTGACCACCTGCCGCCTGCTGAACGCATCGCGGTCGGATGACAACCCGAACGGTTTTACCATCGAGGGTTTCACCATCATTGAGAACAAGGATTTACAGACTATCAAACGGTAACAGGACATGAAAAGTATCAGAAAATCAATGTGGGGCATGTATTGGAAACTCCACGACAAACGGAAACGCTTGGCGGCAAGTCTCAAAGGGTATCTGGACGGCTTGCCGCCGGAAACACGCCGCCGCATCGTGCTGGGGATGTTCGCCGCCTTCGCGGTGCTTGCCCTTTACACCTTCGGCAGAGCCGTCTATGACATCGGCAGGAACGACGGCTCACATATGGAAACGGGACACGCCGGACGGGTGGAACTGCCGACCCCGGCGGAAACAGGCAATCACTTAACACCTTATTTATATGGAACAGACAAAGAATGAACCGACGAAAGAGAACAAAGCTGCTCCCGAAACGGGGAAACCGAAAAAGGAGCGCGAACCGCTGACAGAGGCGCAACGGCTGAAACGGCAGAAGATGATCGTGCTGCCCGCTATGGTGTTGGTGTTCATCGGGGCGATGTGGCTGATATTCGCCCCGTCCTCCGGCAAGGAGCAACCGCCGGGAACGGACGGATACAACACCGAGATGCCCGACGCTGACAAGGCGAACCGGCAGATTATCGGCGACAAGCTGAAAGCCTACGAGCATGGGGAGATGGAAGAGCGTCAGGAGAGCCGCAACCGTGCCATCGGGCAGCTGGGCGACATGTTCGACCGCGAGATAGCGGGAACGGAGAACGGAGTGGACTTCGACCTCGCCAATCCGGGCGGCAAGGAAGAAAGGGCAAAGCCAGCCACGCCGCAGACCATCCAGTCCTCCGCAGCCGCCTACCGTGACCTGAACGCCACGCTCGGAAACTTCTACGACCAGCCGAAAAACGACAATGCGGAGATGGACGAATTGTTGGAGCGCATCGCATCGCTGGAGTCGGAACTGGAAAGCGAGAGGGGCAAGGCTTCCTCTATGGACGAGCAGGTGGCTCTTATGGAGAAGTCCTACGAGCTGGCGGCAAAGTACATGGGCGGTCAGAACGGAGGACAGCCATCGGCGGAACAGAGGGCAGAGCCAACTACCGTGCAGAAAGGGAAGAAGAACAAGGCAATGCCTATCAGACAGGTGGAGCATCAAGTAGTTTCTTCACTCTCACAGCCTATGAGTAACGCGGAGTTTGTCGCCGCCTTATCGCAGGAACGCAACCGGGGTTTCAACACGGCTGTCGGCACGGCGGAGGTATTGGACAGGAACACCATACCGGCGTGCGTGCATGGGGCGCAGAGCGTGACGGACGGGCAGACGGTAAGGCTGCGCCTGCTGGAGCCTATGGCGGTGGCAGGCAGGACAATACCCCGGGGTGCGGTGGTGGTCGGCACGGGCAAGATACAGGGTGAGCGGCTCGACATCGAGATTACCTCGCTGGAATACGACGGCACGATTATCCCCGTGGAGCTTGCGGTCTATGACACGGACGGACAGCCCGGCATCTTCATCCCGAACTCGATGGAGATGAACGCCGTCCGGGAGGTCGCCGCCAACATGGGCGGCTCGCTGGGAAGCAGCATCAACATCTCCACCAATGCCGGGGCGCAGCTCGCCTCCGACTTGGGCAAGGGGCTGATACAAGGCACGAGCCAGTACATCGCCAAAAAGATGCGAACCGTCAAGGTGCATCTGAAAGCCGGGTACAGGGTCATGCTTTACCAAGAAAAATATTGAAAACAATAAAAATTACCACTAAAATCCAAAAGTAATGAGAAAAGTAATCATCATGTTTGCCCTCGCTATGGGCATCATAACTGCCAACGCGCAGGAGAATGTAACCGTTGAAACGACCAACGGAAGTGAACAACCGACCTTGACGAAGGAGGTCTATCCGCAGAAGGAGGCGGACGGCGACCTATATCACGGGCTGTCACGCAAGCTGACCTTCGACCGCATGATACCGCCGCACGGTCTGGAAGTGACCTACGACAAGACCGTCCACGTCATTTTTCCGGCGGAGGTGCGCTATGTCGATTTAGGCTCGCCCGACCTGATTGCCGGGAAAGCCGACGGAGCGGAGAACATCATCCGTGTGAAGGCTACCGTAAGGAATTTTCCCAACGAAACGAATATGTCCGTCATCACGGAGGACGGCAGTTTCTACACCTTCAACGTGAAGTACGCCGCCGAACCGCTGTTGCTCAACGTGGAGATGTGCGACTTCATCCATGACGGCAGCACGGTGAACCGCCCGAACAACGCGCAGGAAATCTATCTGAAAGAGCTGGGCAGCGAAAGCCCGATGCTGGTGCGCCTTATCATGAAGTCCATCCACAAACAGAACAAGCGCGAGGTGAAGCATATCGGCTGCAAGCGTTTCGGCATCCAATACCTGTTGAAAGGCATCTACACGCACAACGGCTTGCTTTATTTCCACACGGAGATAAAGAACCAGAGCAACGTGCCTTTCGATGTGGACTACATCACTTGGAAAATCGTGGACAAGAAGGTTGCGAAGCGTACTGCCGTGCAGGAGCAGATTATTCTGCCGCTCCGCGCGCAGAACTACGCCACCCTCGTGCCGGGCAAAAAGAGCGAGCGCACGGTCTTCACGATGGCGAAGTTCACCATCCCCGATGACAAGTGCCTCGTGGTGGAATTGAACGAGAAGAACGGCGGCCGTCACCAGTCCTTCGTGATTGAGAACGAGGATTTGGTACGCGCGGGTACCATCAACGAACTTCAAGTACGCTGACCATGAGAAAGTACATCGCAATAATCATCGCGTCGCTTGCCCTTTTTACAGGGCAGGCGCACGCCCAGCGGTGTCTGCCGAAGATGCAGGGCATCGAGGTGAGGGCGGACATGGCGGACGGCTTCAATCTCGGCGGCAAGGACGGCGGGTACAGCTTCGGGGCGGCTCTCTCCACCTACACGAAGAAGGGGAACAAGTGGGTGTTCGGTGGCGAATACCTGTTGAAGAACAATCCCTACAAGGACACCAAGATACCCGTGGCGCAGTTCACGGCGGAGGGCGGCTATTACTTCAAGATACTGTCGGACGCCCGAAAGATTGTTTTCGTCTATGCCGGGGCTTCGGCTCTCGCCGGATATGAGGCGGTAAATTGGGGGAAGAAGGTGCTGCATGACGGCTCCACGCTGCACGACCGGGACGCCTTCATCTACGGCGGTGCGCTGACGCTCGATGTGGAGTGTTACGTGGCAGACCGTATCGCCCTGCTTGCCAACCTGCGGGAGCGTTGCCTTTGGGGTGGCGACACACGGAAGTTCCACACGCAGTTCGGGGTCGGTATCAAGTTCATCATCAACTGACACGGGCATGGAAAGGACGGAAATAGATGCTGTCAGAAGGATGCCGCTTGCGGATTTTCTCGCACGGCTGGGGCATGAGCCTGTCAGAAGGAGCGGTAACGAGCTGTGGTATCTTGCCCCGTACAGGGGCGAGCGCACATCCTCTTTCCGTGTGAACGTGGCGAAACAGCTCTGGTACGACTTCGGTTTGGGCAAGGGCGGCGACATCTTCACGCTTGCCGGGGAGTTTCTGCAAAGCGATGACTTCATGAAGCAAGCGAAGTTCATAGCGGAAGCCGCCAATATGACGGTTGCCGGATGGGAAAAGCCCGTCTATCTCTCGAAGCCGACCGAATCCGTTTTTGAGGATGTGGAGGTCGCTCCGCTGCTCCGCTCACTGCTGACGGAGTATTTAGAGGAACGGGGCATCCCTTACGCCATCGCATCCCGTCACTGCTGCCGCTTGAACTACGGTGTGCGTGGGAAACGGTATTTTGCCGTTGGCTTTCCGAACATGGCAGGTGGCTATGAAGTCAGAAGCCGATATTTCAAGGGTTGCATACCTCCGAAGTCTGTATCACTGGTAAAGGCGAATGACATCCCGGCTGACGAGTGCCTCGTGTTCGAGGGCTTCATGGACTTTCTCTCTGCCGTGACGCTTGGTGTAACCGGTAACGCTGACTGTCTTGTGCTGAACTCAGTCGCCAACGTGGAGAAGGCGGCGGGATTGCTGGACGGATACGGGCGCATCGGCTGCTTCCTCGACCGTGACGAAGCCGGACGGCGGACGCTTGCCGCACTTACCATGCGATACGGGGAACGTGTCACCGACCGTTCCTCCCTCTATGACGGTTGCAAGGACTTGAACGAGTACCTGCAACTGACAACGAAAAAACAGAAAAACAACCATCTAAAAATCGAAGAACAATGAACATACTGAACAACAGAAACAAGAGAACATCAATATTCAAGGCAGTGGCGTTATGCCTGATAGCCGCCATGTCATTCACCCTCGTGTCATGTGACGATGACATGGACATCCAGCAGTCCTATCCCTTCACGGTGGAGGTCATGCCCGTGCCGAACAAGGTAGTAAAGGGGCAGACAGTGGAAATCCGCTGTGAACTGAAAAAGGAGGGCGACTTTTCGGGTACGCTCTATACCATCCGCTATTTCCAGTTCGAGGGGGAAGGCTCGCTCAAAATGGATAACGGCATCACCTTCCTGCCTAACGACCGCTACCTGCTGGAGAACGAAAAATTCCGCCTGTACTACACGGCGGCGGGTGATGAGGCGCATAATTTCATCGTGGTGGTGGAGGATAACTTTAGCAACTCCTACGAACTGGAATTTGACTTCAACAACAGGAATGTAAAGGACGACGATCTTACCATCGTTCCCATCGGCAACTTCAGCCCCTTGTTGAAATGATGCGTGTATTCATGACAATGCTCTGTTCACTTCTGACGGTCTGTTCTGTGTCCGCGCAGATCAGCCGCCAAGAGGGAACGGACGGGCAGGCGGCAATCTACCGACTGCCGCTTATGGAACGTGCTTTTTTATGCTGCCGCTACTTTGAAGGCTGGCACTCAGAAAAACACTACCCATACGTCGGTTGGGGTCACAAACTTTTGCCAAACGAGAAGTATTCGGCACGAACCATGACAAAACGGGATGCGGATGAACTTTTGCGGAAAGACCTGCGCAAATTTGTCGCCATGTTCCGTAAATTCGGGGTTGATTCGCTATTGTTATCCGAAATTTCGGATAACAACAGTTATCCAAACCCCAGCATTATCCTAAAAATATAGTTTTTTATTCTGTAAATCATTCTGTTATAGGATGAATAGGTTTGGATAATACATTCCTATATCTTTGCTAATGGCACTAAAGCCAATAGGAAGAATATGAATATAGCACAGTTAAAATTAAGCCAGAAGAAGTTACTGGACAACCTCGTTTCCCGTGGTTATGACATTCAGTACATCAAAGGAGTAAAATTTGTTTTAAGACTTCTTTTTGAACATGAAGGATGTTTTCATTCGTATGAACAGTTTGCAGAAAAGTTTATCCGTACAAGGGGATATACAAAAGCGACATTGGATCTTAGGATGATGCATTTACGTACTATCCAAGCATATGATGAATTTGGGCACTACCCGGACAAGAAGTCCTTTGTTCCGTTATGCTATCCTTCCAGGTATAATATGCTTAACCCCAGTTTTCGGAAAGTTATAGACATTTATCGGAAGCGTGCCGCAGAACATAAAAAGAAGTCCACAGTAAAAATGGAAACCGATGCCGTTACAATGTTCCTTTTTGAGATGCAAAAGTTCCACGTCTCTTCATTGGATGAAATCAAAGAAGAACATGTTTTGTCCTTTTTCCTTAAAGAAGAACAGCAAAAGCGTTCAAGGACATATTGCGGTCACATAGCGTCAGCCCTTAAAGAGTTGGGGGATTTATACGACATGAAAAAAGTATTAGGTTATTTCCCTGATTTGAAATATGAAAGGAAAAACTTCAACTATCTTAAGGATGATGAAATCAATGTGATAAAAAATGCTTTGTCAGACTCTAACAATATTTTGACTTTCAGGGAAAAAGCTATAGTTTCATTGGCTTTATATACTGGCATAAGAGGATGTGACATTGCCAACTTGAAATTGACAGACATAGATTGGAAGAAGGAACGAGTCAGCTTCGTCCAGGAAAAGACTGGTAATCCGATAGTGTTGCCCCTTCTTCCCCATGTTGGAAACTCATTGTTTGATTACATACGGAATGAACGGGACAATGAGGCCGGATCCGTGTATCTGTTTCCCAACAAGAAGAATACGACAGAAAGGTTGGAGAACAAAAGTATCGGCACCATTGTCAATACAGTCTTTGAGAAATTAAACCTTAGAAAAGGTGAATCCGGGCGTGGAGTCAGCGTATTTCGGCACAACCTCGCCTCTAAATTACTTGGTAAAGGTACCGAGATTAGGGTCATCAGCCATATTTTAGGACATATCTGTTCTTCATCTATAGTCCCATATATAGATGCTGACATCCCTCATCTGAGAGAATGCGGAATCAATATTGAATGTTATCCAATAAGAAAGGAGTTGTTCGAATGAAAACAGATTCACATCTACCCCAATTTGCAGATTTGATGTCTGAATATGTCAATTTCATCTCCGGTATCGGAAAATGTGACTATATAACCCGCATATACCTGAACTCTTTCGCCAAGTACTGTATGAATCATGGCGGAGTGCTGTCGGATGATATTATCTCCGGATGGGCATCAAGGACAGATAAGGAAAGCTATTATACAAACCGTAACAGATGCATTATTTTGAGGCGCTTCATCCGTTATATCCGGTCGAAATATGGGGCACCGTTCAAATTGCCATCATATCCTCCGGATATAAAATACACACCTAAGCCAAAGCGTATTCCTGTTTCAGAACAGCCATACTCTTATTCCGCAATATCCCATATAGTCAAGAAATATGAACTTTACAAAAGAGCTTCTGGGAAATTCAGTAGGCGGACAATGGACAAGATTCGCCGTTTCAATGACTTCTGCGCTCAAAATTATCCGTCAGCCGAAGTTCTTACAGAAGAAATTGTCCTTGATTATTGCAAGAAGAAAAAAACGGAATCCGCAAAGTCATGCAATAACAGAATTGTAGGTGTCAGAGGATTTCTGAAATATGCGAATAGCCGTGGTTTTGTAAATATTCCTCTTCCATCCACCATTCCAAGAGTCAATGTCACATCATTCGAACCACATCCGTTTACTCCAGAAGAGCTTGCAAGATTCTTTAATGAAGCGGACAATCTCGAACCTCCAATAAATTGCCGTGACATGAGGGCTGCGCTTATGAAAGTGGAAGTTCCGGTCTTTTTCCGACTTTTGTACAGTACAGGGATGCGTACAACAGAAGCCCGTCTGCTCAGAGTAGAAGACGTAGACTTGCAATCCGGTGTTATAAATATAAGATACACAAAGAGCATAGATGAACATCGGGTTGCCTTGCACGAATCCATGTGGTCGCTATTGCAGATGTATAATGTCAAAATGGAAAATCTCATGCCCGGAAGAAAGACATTCTTTCCTAACGAGTATGACAAACCATATTCCGGAGAATGGGTAACGGCAAGTTTTAAGAAAGTATGGAAGAAAGTCAGTACGGCACACGCAAGAGCATATGATTTTCGCAGTCACTATGCGGTCGTGAACATAAACGGTTGGGATCACTGCGGCATTGAATGGATGGACAAACTCTTATATCTCAGCCGTTCCATGGGACACCGTTACATTCAAAACACATTATATTATTACAGGCTTGTACCGCTGTTTGCACACCAGTTGGAAAATCTGACAGGATGTGGGTATGAAGAACTTTTGCCTGATTTAAACGACTATTTTGAATATGAAGACTAAAGCAGAACATTCAATTATCGCCGATGCCATCCATGAGTGGCATACGGTCTATCTTCCGTGTATAAGGAATCTGAGCCATAACGCTTTAAAATCATACGGAGAGGGAATGGGAATCTATATAGACTTCCTTGAATCCTCAAAAGGAGTCACATCAAATACCCTTTGTGGGGAATGCTTCCGTAAGGACTGGATTGAAGAATGGATTGCGTGGCTGAAAGAAGTAAGAAAATGCAGCCCGCAAACATGCAATCATCGCCTCTCCATATTGAAAAATTTCCTCCGTTTCCTTGCGCACAAGAAAATCCAATTCATAAAATATGATTGTGATGCCGCTGAAATAAAAAGAATGCAGCAACCTAAAAAACAAGTGGAAGTAATCACAAAAGATACAATCAAACGGATTTTTGCAAGCATCAATACACGTACATTGATAGGTAAGAGGGATTTTGCCTTGTTCAATCTTCTATATAGTACCGGAACAAGAATAGATGAAATATTATCATTGAGGCTGTCGGCACTGCACCTGGATGAAACGAAAGGTTACATTCTTGTTTTGGGTAAAGGGAATAAACAACGTACCATTTATTTGTTGAACAGCATGGTAAGAATACTGAGACATTATGTGAAGTTGTTCCATCCGGCAAATCCGTTACCTTCTGATTTTGTATTTTTCCCCATATATGGCCATGCAAACAAAAAAATCACTTCAGAAGCGATTAGCAAGCGGTTGAAAATGTATGTTAGGATTGCGTCTCAGGGGCTACTTGAAATTCCTGTAGATTTTCATTGCCATAGTTTTCGGCATGCACGGGCTACCCATTGGTTGGAAGACGGTGTAAACTTGGCGCAGATACAAAAACTATTGGGGCATGAGAGCATTGAAACGACAATGAAATACGTAGGAGTTTCATCAGAACAAATGATACAAGCTTTATGCTCTATGGAAGACAATCTGACTTTAGGCGTTGAAAAGAAATATAAGAAAATCAGAAATAAAGATTCATTAGCAACAGTTCTTGGATTGAGATAATACTTAGTAATAAATGAGTGACTGTTCTTGAATAATGGAACAATCACTCTTTATTATCTGCTACCAAAATATAACAATTTACTGATATTCAATATAGTAAAAAGTCAAGTTGGGATAATATTTTGGTTTGGATAAATTTTGCTTGGCACGTTAGCTTACAATGTGGGACCGGCGAAGCTGTTAGGCAGCAAAACAATCCCCAAAAGCACCTTAATCAAGAAGCTGGAAGCTGGTGACAGGAACATCTACCGTGAGTATATAGCCTTCTGCAACTACAAAGGAAAACGCCACGCCATGCTGCTCAAACGGAGAAAGGCGGAGTTTGCGCTGTTGTATATCCCATAAAAGGACTGACAAAACTGGCAAAAGACGTGCCATATTTAACTTGGCACGTCTTTTGCTCTATCACTTGATAGATTATCGTAGGATTTTCTCGTTAATTGACATCGTTGAGCCATTTTTGCCTATCGGTTTCCAAATAACACTTCAAGTTGTAAGTGTTGTGAGAGCAATACAAAACATAGTTATTAACCATAAAAAGTATAGCGAAATTATGAAGAAAGTATTTAGGAAAATTCAGAAAGGAACAACAAAAATGATTGAACGTATCAAATCGTTGGGGGAAATGGAGACGAAGCAGAAATGTGTAGTTCAACGGTTCGAGATTATCATTCCCCTCCACCAAAAAATAACGACCCAATATATAGCCTCCGCAAGTTTTACTTGCGGATTTTTTAGTTATCGCAGATTGGACAAAGGTTTCTTTGCTACTTTCTTTGTCCGCCATCATGCTCACTGAAAGAAAGTAGGGCGGCTCTCGCCGCCCCGCCACTCAAAAGCGTGTGTAAAGTCCCGTCACCATCGTGAACATTTCCTCCAGCATATCAAAATAGATACCCTCGTGTACGGCAATGTCCTTTGTCTTGCACTCAAAGGTCTTTTTGCTGAACGTCCTGCGGTAGAAGCGCATATTGTAGAGGTCTGCCCCTTCGTCATAGATGATGTCAAGGCGGTTGGCACTTGTTTTGTTCCTTGCAAGGCTCATCCGTAAGCCGTTGCCCATATCTATGAAATCACGGCTACCTGTCATGGCGGTGAAGCGTTTTCCGCCTATCTGCTGTAATATCGTCTTGGCTATCATATCTTTTGTTTTTAGGGTTTTAAGTATTGGCGGTGCGGACACCGCCATCCCGTTCAAAATTCTCGCATTTCGGAAATGGGGGTCTGCCGTTGTAGCCACTCTTTCACACATTCCATATTGTACTCGCTCGTGATGACTGCCGTATGGCTGTCGGTGGCGGTGAAACGTGTGCTTTCGTAATCATCTATCCACCCCTTGAGGGTGTCCGTTCCCCACGCTCCGGTATCGTCAAAGATACCGTCCAATGCCGTGATAGGTTCGCTGAACTTGACTATCAGCGTTTGATAGGTCGTGTTCATAGTCTGTCCTCCTTTCCCTTCTTTGCGTTCAGCCACTTGTCCCGTGCGGCTCGGCACTCGTCCAACGTGGGTTTGACACAAGAGAACAATTCTCTGTCTATGGGGTGGCGGTAGTCGTACTGCACAAGTGTCCGCCTGCGTCTTCCGATACCCGATTGGAAACGCTCGTATTTCTCCGTACCTGCTTCCGCGCAGGTGCTTACTCCGTTGATGGTCATTCGTGTTGTCATAATGTTGCTTTTTAGATGGTTAAAAATGTACTGACAGAACTCTGTTCTTCATCACCATTTCGGGGTTGCTTGTGTAGCGTTGGTGCAGGTAGAAATGGTGTGAGCCGAAGCCGTAAAGGAAAAACTTGTCAAGTTCGTGCTTCTCGGCAAACTCCTTTACGCTCTTTCTCAATTCCCCCTCACTCGTTGTGAGAGTGAGGAGGTTCACAAATTCAAGGAACATCGTGGGGATTGCATCATCCCACACACAAATCATACTTTCAATTCTTACTTCCATATCAATGTTGTTTTAGGGGTTATGCTATGCCGCTTTCATCCGCTCACGGATAAGGTTGGCGTTCTTGTTCACAAGGTCTATGATGCGCTCGTGATATTCGGTGTCCTGGTTGTGCTTGCCGTGGCACTGCACCACTTCGAGGGTTCGCAAGTCCACCTCTACGGTTTCAATAATCTCATCGCCAATCCTTGCCGATAGTATGAGGGTGTCGGCTTTCTTGTAGTATCCACTGCCAAACACGCAGATGCCCTGCGTCTTGCCCTCGTTGTAATACTCGTCTATGCTTTCAAGCACCTTGACGATTATTTCCTCGTCCGTGATTACCAAGCCGAAGAATTTGGATTTGTTGGCGATGAAATCCTCCGCATCTTTCTTTCGTTGGAGTTGTCGCTGTTGCTCACGCTCACGCCTTTCAATCTCCCAACGGCGTTGCTCTGCGGCTCTTTCCTTCTCGTGTATGGCTTCAATTTTTCGGGTTGCGTTGTCGTGTGCCGCCATGAAATCTTCGGGACAGATGTTCTTCGGGTTACGGAGGTCTTGACCGAGTTTTTTGAGCATACGCAGATAGTCGCACCACATTGAGAGGTTGTCTATCTGATACTTGTGACGCTTGGCAATCAGATATGATGCCCAACATTCATCGGCAGTACGGGTATTGAAAAGAAAGTGTTTCATGACCTCAATCTCACCGCCTTTCATAAGGGTTTCAATTCTTGGGTCTGAAAGCAAGGCTTTGAAAAGACGCACGGGGGAGATGCCGTGGAAATCGCCCTTGAAGCCGTTACGTCTGAGTTGGGGCAATATCCTCATCTTTGGATATGCACAGCTTCTTGCCACCACATCATCGTATAGGCTGTTGTGCGGTCTTACCTCCATATCGCTGCCTAATGCCCACACATCGCAATAGCAGAAAAGGAAGCCACGGAGCAACGCCATGTCCGTAACCTTGCCGTCGGGTGAAATCCAACGCTGCACGACCTCGTGGCAGTAGAAACGCATCGGTTCGCCTTTCCTGCTCTCGCATCTGACCTGCGCCACGCGGATTACCTGATACCCTTTGCAGGTGGTTATCACGCTGAAATTCTGCGTTTCCTTGTAGATGCGTCTGCGTGTGTCCTGCACTTTGAGTTCGGCATGGCATTTGGGGCAGGTGCAGCCTTCAAGGGTGTCGCATAGTCCGCTGTCGCTGTGCCACTCGTGACCGCAGTCGGAACAGGTGATGTTCCCTTTCTTGGTGCGGTAGCCGATATGCTCAACGCAGTGGCGGTATGCCCAATCTATTTGTGTCGCTGATATGGGGCGAAGGTTGGCGGAAAGTCTTGCCACCTCTTTCTGTATCTTGGTCTTCGGTTTCATAAGCCTAAATCAAATAATGAGGGTTGGGGTTGGTTTTCTTTTCTCGCTGACGGTCTGTGGCGGTTCTGCAACTTGCGGAGTTCCTCCTCTTGGTATTTGCGGACAGCGTTCTGACGTGCCTCCGCCTTTTCCTCTGCCGTGAGTTTCACAACGTGGTTCACAACCACTTGGCAGTCCATCGGTTTGCCCACCTCTATCTCGTTTTCCTCATAGTAGTGGATGGCTTGCCCGAATATCTCTCCGTCCGTGAAACCGTTGCAACCGCTTTTCTGCACATAGTTCAGAATGTGGGTCACGCACTCGTCCATGTTCTTGGCAGGGTTGCGGTACTTCTTTGCAAATAGCGCATCTTCCTCCGCACGCTGTTCCAAGTACATATATATCGTTCTCTTGAAATGGTCTGTTCCTTTCATATCGCTGTCATTTTTAGATTATCTGTTTCAGTATCTCTCTCCAATAGGTCGGCTCTACCTCGCTGAGAAGGAAGTCCATGAAATCCCTCCGTGCGTCCTTGTTCAGTTCGTGGTACAATCTTCGGAAAGTTTCAAAATTGCCGTTGATGTACGTTTCCACCATATACACGAAGATGTTGTCCACCTCGTAATATCTGCACTGCTGCGCTGCCGTCTTGCTGTTTCTTTTTGCCATGTCGGTAAGGGTTAAAGGGTGAATAACCAAAGGATGAAGCCAAAGAAGGCAATGGTGGAAAGGATAGCCACGATTACACCTATCGCCACTCGGAACACTCCGTTTACAATCTCTCTGATGATGCCCCAAAGGATGCCGAACACCCCGAAGGCGGTGCGCATCATCAAGCCGCATATCGCCAACCCGATGTGTTGCGCCATTTGTCTGAAATTTGCCGTTGCCGTCATATCTTCGCTGTTTTTGATTTTTTTGTTTTTAATGCGGATTCAAGAGCTGAGGGAGTTGAGTTTCAAACTATCTTATCTGCCTCTCGTTTATCCGACATTTTTTTTATGCGTCTTTCTGTCGCATCGGTCGTTTTCGTTTCGGGTGCTTGAAAAGGTAGGGATTAGGGAATGCAAGGTTTTTCGGTCAAAATACTACCCGCAGGGCTGGAGATTTTTACCGAAAACAGGAGGCTTGACCTTGCTTTCCCGTCCAATCCCGGAATTACCTTTGCGCCCAGAACGAAAATGACTGACTGATGCGGCTTACTGAAAGGCGCAAAATGGAGGTAAACGAAAACAGAGGCAGATTGTGTAGAAAAAAACTTCAGGGGAAAATCCGTAAAAAAAAGAATCACCAAAAGGAAAAAGACATCACCGGAAGCGTGAAAAGGGCAAACCACAACAAAGGAAGTATGATTGTTTCCGATCCGACGGAACTTGTTCAGCCGGGTGGCAACAATCATTCTTCCCGGTTTGTCCGGCTGTGTGTGGGCGCCTGTTTCATTCATGGGGCAGGCTGACACACTCTGCATTCACTTTCCGCTTCCGGCAAAAGAGACAGCGAAAAAAGAAAAATCATTTGAAAACCCGTAAAAGCACCTCTTGGCATAGGCGCAAAAGAAAGGGGCATTGCTTCATCTGTCTAAACATCGTTTAGGCGTGAGGCAATGCCCTTTTCTCCAGCTATGCGGTAGTCGGCACACGTTTGTTCCAAACTCGTTTTGGGCAATGGTGTGCCGACGGACAATACCGCTTTTACGGAAAATTCTTATGAATGAGGGGATAAAAAACGGGAGTTTATATCAAAATCTCGAATTAAATAGCTACTTTTGCATACGAAGAGTTCTTTGAAGGTTACGCAACGCGCAGAAGGATAATGCAGTAGATAACTAACTAAATCGTAACCTATTACTATCAAGAGCAATTAACCTACGCTCATTTCCAATAAATTACACTCTTTTCGTAACTTCCGGGCGCAAAGATACATAATTTTATGCAGTCGTGTAGACGTACACTTATAAAATCTCATTCCTTCTCCGTACTGTCATGTGTTTGTTTGGGAGTGTGGCTGGCAATGTATTCTCCCGGTTTCATGCCAAACTGTTTCTGGAAGCACTTGCTGAAATACGACGGGTTGTTGAATCCCACCATGTAGCTCACTTCGTTGATACGGTACTGGTTTTCCAGCAGCAAGGAAGCCGCCTTCTTCAAACGGATAATCTGAATCATCTCGTTGGGAGTGGTATTGGCCAGTCCTTTGAGTTTGACGAACAATCCCGAACGGCTGATACACAGCTTTTCGGCCAGGAAGTCTACTGAAAGCTGGTCGTTGTTCAGGTTCTCTTCAATCAGGTGGTTCATCTTCTCCAGGAACACCTTGTCGGTCTGGTTGGCTGCGATGGAGTTGATGGAAACGGTCGGCATTTGTGAGAATTTCTGTCTCAGTTGCAGACGCAGTTCCAACAGATTCTTGATGCAGGCCTCCAGATACTGCAGGGAGAACGGTTTTTCGATGTAGGCATCTGCTCCGCAATTCATGCTGGCAATCTTGGCTTCCGTTCCAGTTTTTGCTGTCAGCAGGATAAACGGGATGTGACTGGTCAGCTGATTGCTTCTGACCGCTTTGCATAATTCTATTCCACTCATGCGAGGCATCATCCAGTCACTGATAATCAAGGAAACTTCTTGTTCTTTCAGTTTATGGAGAGCTTCACTACCGTCGGAGGCAGTCACGATGGTATAGTTATTTTGGAAGTGTGAGGAAAGGAAATGAAGCATGTCCTCGTTGTCATCCACGATGAGCATGATGGGGAGTACCTTGGCTGAAACTGTAGTGTCATGCTGTTCTGGGATGATATCCTCTGGCAGTGGAGCGGCCGACAGGTTTTCTCCTTCTTGAGTGGTCTGTCGTTCTTGCTTTTGCGGAAGTGTGATAATAAACGTAGAGCCTATTCCCGGTTGAGAGGTTACTTCCACTTTTCCATAATGTGCTTCTACGATACCTTTCACAATGCTCAGTCCGATGCCTGTACCCGGTTTGTTTTCAGATGCCTGATAGAACGGTTTGAAGATTTTTCCCAGTTCCTCTTCGCTCATTCCTTTTCCATTGTCTTTCACCTGGATAGAGAAGGTTTGTGTTTTCGGCTGTTCCTGGAAGCGGACTTCAATCATGCTGTTTGTATATTTGTTGGCATTGGTCAGCAGGTTGCTCAATACTTTTGTAATTGCCTCTTTGTCTACGTCGGCATAGAAGTTCTTGTCCGGATACACTACGGAGAAACTGACTCCTTTTTGGTGAAGGGTCGGAGAGAAACGTTCGCACACGCCTTCCATCAGCTCCCGTATGGATTGTGAAGTGAAGTGCATCCGCATTTCCTTCTGTTCCACTTTCCGGAAGTCGAGCAGCTGGTTTACCAGATAAAGCAGACGCTGGCTGTTGCGGTCGATGATTTCCAGTTCCTGCCGTTCGTCGGCCGGGATGTGTGTGGACTGCATCACTTTTTCCAGCGGGCCGATGATGAGGGATACCGGCGTACGGATTTCGTGGGCAATCATGGTGAAGAAATTGATTTTGGCTTCGTGGATTTCCTTTTCTTTCTTGTTGTTCAGTTCGTCAATGGCCTTGGCGTGTTTCTTTTCACTTTTACGTACTACGTAGCGCAGCAGCAGTCCGATGGCCAGGATAAATAGCAGAAAGTACCCGATTTTGAATGGCAGCGAGAAATAGAACGGAGGGTGTATGATGATACGGATGGAAGTGCCTTCCTCGTTCCATACGTTGTCATTGTTTGAGGCTTTTACGCGGAACGTATAAGTCCCTGGAGGCAGATTGGTATAGGTCGTACTGTGTTGTGACCCCACATAATTCCATCCCTTGTCGAATCCTTCCAGAATGTAGGCATATTGGTTTTTTTCTGGCGTACAGTAGCTTAAGGCCGCATACGTCAGTGTGATGACATTGTCTTTGTAAGGAAGATGGATTTCTTTCAAGTGGTCAATGGCTTCCGGCAGAATCCCCCCTTGCTGCGTCTCTATTTTTTTGTTGAAGATTTCCAGTCCGGTCAGCACCACATTGGGTTTCTGTGTATTGAGTTTCAGCAGGTGTGGATAGAACGTATTGAAGCCGTTGATGCTGCCGATATAGAATTCTCCGTTACGGGTTTTCAGGGCTGAGGCCATAATGAAGGCTTCGCTTTGCAGACCGTCGCTTTTAGTAAAGATTTGTGTCGCACCAGTGGCTGGAGTGTATTTGACAAGACCTTTGGCTGTAGTGAGCCACAAGCAATCTTCACCTTCCAGAATGGCGTTGATGCATTCATTTGGAATTTTCAGTGGCTGATGTATGAATTTCTTTTTTTGTGAATTATATAAATATAATCCTTCGGAAGTTGCTGCCCATAATTCATTTTCTCGATTGATACACAGGTGGTTGATGTTGGTGCAGTTTAGACCTTGTGGCTGAGCATATTTTTCCCATACTTGATTTTGGGGGGAATATTTGAACACGCCTTTCCCTTGTGTAGCAATCCAAAGATTTCCTTTTGCGTCTTCTGTAATCTCAATGATTAGTGCATTTAAATCCTTGATAAATGAAAAATGATGTTGTTGTGAATCATATAAGCAGAGTCCGCTCATGGAACCTGTCCAGATACGTCCTTGGCTATCTTTAAAAATAGAATAAATGCTGCTTTCATCTAATCCATCGCTGACATTATAATTCCTGATTTGTCCTGTTTGGGTATTTAAGATTTGTATTCCATTGCTGTAGGTGCCAATCCAGAGTTCTTTATTTATGTAACAGAGTGCATGTACATTATTTTTCTGGAGTTTTTCTATTCCTGGAAAATTTATAAATTGTCTGGTTGAAGGGATGAAACAACTTATTCCAAAATCATCGGAACCAATCCATATATTCCCATCTTCATCTTCACAAAACCGACTGATAATTTGACTCCTGAAATAATGGGTATTGTCGGAACCAGAATAGCCATGAAATTGTCCACAGTAAGGAGGGAGGTAGTTCACACCGTTATAATAGGTTCCAATCCATACTCCTCCTTCTCTGTCTTTCAGCATAGGATAAATGAATTTATCTGATAATGATTTTTCTTCTTCGCCGTATTGGTCATATAAATAGCTTTCGTGAGTGATAGGATTGAATATAGTAAGTCCGTCATCAGATCCAATGAAAAAGATTTCAGGTGTATATTCAATAATAGAGTGTATGTGCAATCCTCCTTTCTTGTCACCTGGAACAAGATATTTTTCTACTTGATGTGTATTGGGATTTAATTTCCATAGTCCTTTTTCCCATGTACCTATCCAAAGATTGTGGGCTGAGTCTTCCCACATAGCCATGGAATAAACTCCTTGGGTCTCTCCTTCAATCATGAATTCTTCAAAGGTGTTATTGGCTTTATTTAATCGGCAAAGATGATAAGGACCTGATGCCCATATATTGTTTTGCTCATCATTTAAAATTCGGATGACGATGTTATCATTTTGTGGAATCTCAAACTGTGTTAGTTTATCGGTTTGGATATTGTATAGAAATATTCCTTGTTTTTGCGTAGCAATCCATATATTTTTTTCTTTATCTTGGATGATGTAATTTATCCATGAATGTATACCATTAGTGTCCCATTTTAACGGGACACTAATGATGGAAGTTATTCAATTTCGCAGCCGACAAGGATTCCGGAGATGTTAAATGCTTATCAATATGGTACTTATGTAAATGAATATGATGCAGATCCACGTCATAGTCAGCCGGGCATTACTTATTCTGATGAAGTGCTTGAGCATTATAAGAACCATGATGATCCGATAAATTATCCAGATACAAACTGGTGGGACGAAGTGGCCAAAGATTGGGCTGGAAAAACACAGCATAGTTTGTCTGTAAGTGGAGGTACTGATAAGGTGTCATTTTATACTTCTGCCCAATATATGTGGCAAGACGCAATATATCGAAATTCAGCTCAAGACTATAAACAGTTTCAGTTGATTTCTAATTTGGATGCAAAGATTAGCAAATCGGTTCGTTTTAGTTTGGATATTTTAGGTCGTCAGGAACAGAGACAACGTGGCATTTATTCCACTCCTTACTTGTTTACTTATTTTTTTAGTACGTTCCCTGGCAGTGCTCCCTATTATCCTAATGGATTGCCTCGTGTAGGATATGATGGCATTACACGAAATGCAGCCATTATGGTTACAGATCTTCCAGGATCTAATAATTATACCAATAATATATTGAACATTAAGCCGTTACTTCATATTGATTTGGATTTTCTTACTAAAGGTTTATATGTAGAGGGATATGCGGCTATAGATTATACATTTAGTGACGGTAAACAAATAAATCAGCCTTATGATTTGTATTATTATGATAATGCAACTCAAGAATATCAGAATAAACGGTCTGATACGGGTCAGATTAGTTTAAATGATTGGGCTACCCGTTATTCCACCATAACTTTGAATGGACGTATTGGCTATGAACGTACTTTTAACGATGTACATAAGGTAAATGCGTTTGTGGCTTATGAACAAAGCAAATATAACTATCATACTTTGTCAGGATATCGTACGAATTTCTTGTCAAATACGTTAATGGATTTGTTTGCAGGAAGTGATGTTCCTGCTGATAAAGACAATGGCGGATATTCAGATGCAACAGCACGTGTGAACTTTTTTGGACGTGTAAACTATTCGTATAAGGATAAATATTTGGCTGAGTTTACCATGCGTTATGATGGTTCTATGAATTTTGCTCCTGGTCATCGCTGGGGAGCATTCCCTTCTTTCTCTTTGGGATGGGTTTTGTCGGAAGAAAAGTTCTTTGAACCAGTGAAACCTTATATTGATTTCTTGAAATTGAAAGCATCATGGGGGCAGATGGGTAATGATAATATTACAGCTTATCAGTATCTTTCTCAGTATGCCTTTACAAGTAGAGGAGCGTATTTTGGCACAGGAGATGGGGCAGCCTTGAATAAAGGTTTTTATCTGACTCGTACTGCTAATCCTTTGGTAACATGGGAAACGGCAAATACAACAAACTTAGGATTTTCTGCTACTTTCCTGAATGGAAAGTTTAGTTTGGACTTTGACTGGTTTAAGTCTAAACGTCGTGATATCTTGATTACAAGAAGTGCATCTATTCCTGCCTATTCTGGTTTGGTACTTCCTGCAGAAAACTTAGGAAAAGTCAATAATTCAGGTGTAGAAATTGTTGCGTCCTATCGTGACAAAGCAGGAGATTTTGAATGGGGAATTACGGGTAACTTTACTTATGCAGAAAATAAAGTCGTATATATGGATGAAGCGGTTGCAACTCCGGAATGGCAACGTACTACGGGTAATCCGATTGATGGACTGGTACTTTACAAAGCATTGGGAATTTATCAGAATCAGGCACAAGTAGATAATACTCCTCACATGGATAATGCAGCTCCTGGAGACTTGATTTACCAGGATACTAATGGAGATGGAACGATTACATGGGATGATGCGATTCGTTTGAATGAATCGGCTACTCCTAAGATTGTGTATGGCTTTACTTTGAACGGGAGTTGGAAAGGACTTGATTTAAATATCTTTTTCCAAGGACAGGCAAAAGCTGTGCAATTGGTTCAGCCTACCATGAATATGGTAACAGATTTTTATGAAGGTCGTTGGCGCACTGAAAATACGGTGGAAGAAAATCTGAATGCTCGTTGGCCGAAGGCATTTATCAAGCAAACGTATGGTGATACATGGAATGGTACGGCTTCTACATGGTGGTTACGTAATGCGGCATTTCTTCGATTGAAATCAGTTGAATTAGGATATACATTGCCTAAATCATGGACTACAAAGATGGGTATTCAGAGATGGCGTTTTTATGTCAACGGTAATAATTTGTTTACTTTTGATAAAATGAAGATTTGTGATCCGGAGGTAGGTACATCTAAAGATGACAATGGATATGCCATTAACTCAAATGGAATTTTAGCTTATCCTTTGCAGCGTATGATTACTTTCGGAACAAACATCACTTTTTGACGTGTTAACATTAAATTCGAGTAACAATGAAAACAAAACATTTTTTATATACATTGGCTTTTGCTTGTATGAGTTGGAGCACTACTTCATGTGTGGATATATTGGATGTAGATCCGATGAATTCTTTCTCGGATGAAGCTGTGTGGAGCGACCTTGCACTTTCTGAGACTTATTTGAATGCCCAATATGCAAATCTGTGGGCAGAAAGTATGAAAGGAACTCGATTTGCTCACTTTACGGATGAAGTGTTTCAAAAGCATACTTATGGTTCAGAGAATGTGACGCAAGGATTGCTGAACTGTGATACCTATGCCATCGGTTGGGATGAAACTATGTGGGATCCTTGGGGAACGTATTATGGATATATAAAGAGCGTTAATCTATTTCTTGAACGTATTGATGAGGTTCCAGGAGATGAAGAATGGCGTAATTGGCAGAAAGGTCAGGCTTTGTTTCTGAGAGCTTGGAATTATCAGATGCTGTATAGTTTGTATGGTCGTGTTCCAATAGTAGACCATACGTATGGCCTGAATGATACATTTGAAGAGGTACGAGCTGATATGGATGATGTAGCTGCGTTTATTGTGAAGGATTGTGATGATGCGGCTGCCTTGCTTCCTGTTTCGTATCCTGATAACTCGGATTTTGGACGGGTGACAAAAGGAGCTGCTTTGGCTTTAAAATCGAGAGTCCTGTTGTATCAGGCAAGTCCTTTGTTTGGTACTCCATCTGCTGAAAAGTGGAAAGCAGCTGCAGATGCTGCCCATGCTGTGTTTGATTTGAATGAATATCATTTGCAGGATATTAATACGGCTAATGTAGTAACTGATCCGAAAACTGTAGGAGACGAATATGGCAATCTTTTCTTGAATCCGGAGAATCCGGAGGTTATTTTTGAGAAATTATATGATCCTAAATATGGTGCAGGTGAAAATATGTCTTATTTATATCAAGCTCCTTGTGGCATCGGTAATGGTTTTCAAGGATGGGGAAATTTTAATCCGACGCAGGAAATGGCAGATTTCTTTCAAAATGCAGACGGTTCAGTTTTTGTTCCTCAGTCTTATTGTGAAGCACCGGCAGGTACTATGCCAAGTATTTGGCAAGGGCGTGAACCTCGTTTTTATGCCGCTTTTATTTTGGATGGAGATATATGGGGATATGGTGATGGTAGACGTGAAGTAGAGGTCTTTCGTTCAGGTGAAGAAGGTGTTACCGCAGGAAAAGACAGTGATCAGGGAGAATATTGGTGGAATGCGACCAATACAGGTTACTCAATGAGAAAATTCTTGGATCCTAATTATAATTCAGCAGGAACAACTATGCATTCTACGCCATGGTTCTTTATCCGTTTGTCTGAAATCTATCTGAATTATGCAGAATGTCAACTTCAATTAGGCTATGTCGAAGGGACTGAAGGAGCTCGTGAATATATAAATAAGATTCGTCATCGGGTTGGCCTGCCTGATATTCAGGCTGGTGATGATGTATGGTCGGCTTATTATTATGAGAGACAAGCTGAACTAATGTTTGAAGGACAGCGTTGGTTTGATTTGCGTCGTTGGAAAAAGATGGAAGAGTGCTATAGTAAACCTGTAACTGGTATTACGATTTATAAATATAAAGATGGAATGAAAAGATATTGGACAGGAAATGAGGTCTCTGTCAGAAATTTTGCAGGAGTAGCAGGGGCTGAGGCACATTATTGGTTGCCAGTGCCTCGTTATGAACTGCGTCGTTCTCCATTGATTGATGCACAACCTTATGAATAATCAAAAACAAATATTTGAGCTATGATGAGAAGATATATATATATATGGGAGCCTAGATGGTAGGAATGGCTTCTTTGGCTTGTACGGATTATAGTGAACATGTAGCATATAATGAACAATATCCTCTTTCTGAAGGAAAGGAGTTGTATCGACCGTTAGAGTTTTCCGGACAGGACTGGAGAGTAGATACCTTTGCTTATTGCTATGACCGTATGGCATGTACAGAGAATTTGGCTATTTTTTGGGAAAAAGGCTTTGGAGATGATTTATCCGATCCTCCTCAGTTGGAAGGAAACGACATGCATGTAGATTTGGAAAATTTGAAAACGAAATTGGAGTACTTTTATACATATTATCGTGATAAATTGAACTTTGTAAATGAAGGTTCGTTAAGTGAAAAGTATCGTATGATGGTGATGATTCAATATTCGTTGGAAGGGACTGCTTATGGAGGAACATACGATAATAAGATTGGAGCTTTTTGGGCTGCCCCCAATAGATTACAGGACGAGAACCTGAATACGGTAGCACATGAACTGGGACATAGTTTCCAGTTGCAGATGATAGCGGATGGAAGTGATGGCTGGAGTGGAGGCGCAGGCAGTGGTTTTTATGAAATGACTTCGCAATGGATGCTGTGGCAGGTGAATCCGAATTGGATGACAGAAGAACAGTATCATTGGGATGCTTTTAAGCAGGCAACTCATAAGGCTTTTTTGCATACGGATAACATCTATCGTTCTCCTTATGTGCTGGAATATTGGAGCGAAAAACACGGAGAAAATTTCATAGCCGACATGTATCGACAAAGTCTTTCTTACGAAGATCCAGTGGATACTTATCAGCGTATGACAGGAATCACGCAAGATCAATTTATGGATGAAATATTTGATTGTTACCGTCATCTGGTAAATTTGGATTATGAACGGGTGTATGATGTGACTCGTGTTCATGCCAATTCTTTTGAAAGTTTTAAGCCGTATATGATGGAACTTGCGGACGGCACTTATCAAGTCAAGGCTGAACGTTGTCCTGAAAATTATGGATTTAATGTGATAAAATTGGCTGTGCCTGCTCCCGAAACTACGATAACAGTAGATTTTAAGGGGCTGCAAGGTGAAGATGCGGATCCTGATGGTTATCCGGGATACCAGAATACGTGGTGGTATCAGCCTAATTATCGTTATGGTTTTGTGGGAATTACTCAGGAAGGCTCTTCTATATTGAGTGATGTCGGTCGGACGGATTTTTATAATCAAACGAGCAGTGTGTCTTTTACTCTTCCTGCAGGACAACAGTTGAAATATCTGTGGCTGGTTGTAACGGCTGGTCCTAAGGATGCAAATTGGACCTTAAGTGCGCTTCCTATGGCACAATGGCCTTATACAATTAAACTTACTAATACCACTCTTCAATAAGCGTATGCTTTTATGAGTTATTATAGCCGCATTCAGAAGCATGTTTTGTGATGAATGCGGCTTTTTTAGAAAAAAGAGGTACTTCTCTTGCTTTTTATCCTTAAAATGAATATATGATGAGACTTAGAACTTTTTTTGCAGGATTGGCATTCTTGTGTGGATGCAATGTGTATGGGCAGATGTTTTTTGGAGAAGCTAAGGCATTGCCGGATTCAGTTTTTGATTCTTTGGCCCAGACTCCTCCGATGGGATGGAATAGTTGGAATAAATTCGGCTGCGATGTCAGTGAGAAGCTGATGAAAGAAATGGCCGATGCAATGGTAGAATCAGGAATGAGAGATGCTGGGTATGAATATATTGTGATTGATGATTGCTGGCAAATCGGACGGGATTCTTTGGGAAATATCATTCCGGATCCGGAGCGTTTCCCTAATGGAATAAAGGTATTGGCAGATTATATTCATAGCAAAGGACTGAAACTCGGTATCTATTCTTGTGCAGGTTCCTATACATGTCAAGGACGTCCAGGAAGTAGAGGATATCAGTTCCAGGATGCCCGCCAGTATGCGGCGTGGGGAATAGATTACCTGAAATATGACTGGTGTTCAAATGAGGGGCAAAATGCCCGTGCGGCTTATCAGACAATGAGTGATGCTATCAAGCTAAGTGGACGGCCTATTGTATTTAGTATATGTGAATGGGGAGAGAATGAACCTTGGAAATGGGGAAAAGGGATTGGCCACATGTGGCGTGTTACCCCGGATATACGAGATTGCTATCAATGTAAGTTTGATTGGGGGGGGGAGTTGGCGTATTAGACATTATTGATATTATGGCTGATCTTTATCCTTATGCTGGACCTGGACATTGGAATGATGCCGAAATGTTGGAAGTTGGAAATGGAGGAATGAGTAGGGACGAATATATTACGCATTTTTCTATGTGGTGTATGCTGGCTACTCCTTTAATGGCAGGGAATGATTTACGTAAAATGGATGTGGAAACTAAAGAGATTCTTACAAATAAAGAGGTTATTTCTGTGAACCAGGATAAATTGGGAGAACAAGCACGTCGGTTCATGGATATGGGGGAAAAAGAAATCTGGGCAAAGCCTTTGGATAACGGAGAACTGGCAGTTTGTTTCTTGAATCGAACGGAAGATGTCTGGAATTTGAATTATGACTGGCATAAGCAAACGATTTATTTTGCAGATCAAATAAATATTCATAAAAAAGAATATTTAATTCGAGATTTGTGGAAACATCAAAATATAGGTACCACAAAAGAACCTACACGATGTATGATTGCTCCTCATGGAGTTCTAATGGTCCGTTTGTCCCTGAAAAAATAGAAAAGAGTAGATATTATAAATGGAAAAATAATCTAAGAAAATACGAAAAGAATCTATGTAATTTTACAATGTATTGATAATTAATGAATTATAAATCAAAAATAGTCGGCCTATGGTCGACTATTTTTGTAGGTGAATAGATGATATTTTTATTGTTGATGGTTACTAAACTCTACATTTGTAACAACAAAAATAAACCCAATTTATACAATATGAAGAACAGACTTTTGATATTGATGAGTGGAATAGCAGTGGTGGGATTCACTTCTTGTACCAAGCCTGCTTATCAACAGCCGGATGCTCCGATTCAGGAGGTCCCGTTTACCCAAGTACATATTAATGACGGTTTCTGGTTGCCTCGTATTGAAACGAACCGCACCGTATCTATTCCTTCTGCTTTTAAGGAATGTGAGAAAAACGGCCGTTTCGACAATTTCGCCATTGCGGGCGGATTGAAAAAAGGAGAGCATCGCGGTGATTTCTCTTTCGATGATACAGATCCTTATAAAGTAATAGAAGGTGCTTCTTATTCGCTGGCTGTAAAATATGACCCGAAACTGGATCATTACTTGGACAGTGTGATTAATATTATTGCAGCGGCTCAGGAACCGGACGGCTACCTGACGACTTGTGTGACCAACAAGTGTTACCGCCTTTCCGGATGGTGGGGACGTTCTAAATGGGAGAAACTGAACAGCCACGAATTGTATAACAGTGGTCACATGTACGAGGCTGCCATCGCACACTATCGGGCTACGGGTAAACGTACCTTCCTCGACGTAGCTATCAAGAATGCCGACCTGGTGTGTAAGGTGTTCGGTCCGGGAGAAGGACAGAAGCACGTGCCGTCGGGACATCCCATCATTGAAATGGCATTGTGTAAATTATATAAGGTAACGGGTGATGAAAAATACCTCAACATGGCGAAGTATTTCGTGGAAGAAACCGGACGGGGTACCGACGGTCATAAACTGAGCGAATACAGCCAGGACCACAAACCGATTCTTCAGCAGGATGAAATCGTAGGTCATGCCGTACGTGCCGGATATCTTTATTCAGGTGTGGCCGATGTGTCTGCCTTGACAAAGGATACCGCTTATTTCCATGCCTTGACCCGCTTGTGGGACAACCTGGTGAGCAAGAAACTGTATATCACCGGTGGTATGGGCTCCCGGGCACAGGGAGAAGGTTTCGGACCGAACTATGAATTGCAGAACCATACCGCTTATTGTGAGACTTGTGCGGCCATTGCCAATGTGTACTGGAACTACCGTATGTTCCTGGCTACAGGAGATTCCAAATATATGGATGTACTGGAACGGGCCTTGTATAATGGTGTGATTTCAGGCGTTTCATTGAGCGGCGACAAGTTCTTCTACGACAATCCGCTGGAATCCATGGGCGAACACGACCGCCAGCCATGGTTCGGCTGTGCCTGCTGTCCGGGTAATATCACCCGCTTCATGGCTTCTGTATCTAATTATGTATATGCCACTCAGCAGAACGACATTTATGTGAATTTATACATCCAGGGCAAAGCCGAAATGAAGACGGCCGACAATAAGGTAACGCTGGAACAGACTACTCAGTATCCGTGGGACGGCAAGATAGCCATCAAGGTGACTCCGGAAAAGGCAGGTAAGTTTGCCATCCGTCTGCGTATCCCCAGCTGGGCAAAATCGGCTCCGGTAGCTTCCGACTTGTATGCCTATACAGATGCCGCCAAGAAATATACGTTGAAAGTCAACGGTTCCGATGTGAAAGGCATGGAAGGTGACGGTTATGAAACCCTTGTCCGCACCTGGAAACCGGGCGATGTGATTGAATTGGATTTGCCGATGGATGTACGTCGTATCACGGCCAACGACAAAGTGGAAGTCGACCGGGGTATGGTGGCATTGGAACGTGGTCCGATTATGTTCTGCTTGGAGGGCAAAGACCAGCCCGACAGTATCGTCTTTAACAAGTTCATTCCGCGTGACGCCAAGATAAAGGCTACCTACGATGCCAACCTGCTGAAAGGGGTGATGGTATTGAGCGGAACTGCCAAAGAATTGGGTAAGGACGGCAGTGTAAAAGATGTACCGTTCCGTGCCATTCCTTATTCTACTTGGGACAATCGCGGTGCCGACCAGATGGAAGTCTGGATTCCGGAGACGAAGGAATATGCTACTCCGACGCCGGAGCCGACCATCGCTTCCAAGGCACAGACCTTTAGCATTCAGGCCCCCATCCAAAAAGATGCGCCCGAATCGGCATCTGTAATGTCTTACGCGTGGGGTGTAAACGACCAATGGGAACCGAAACGTTCTTCCGACACTTCCAAACCTTATTTCTACTGGTGGTTGAAAGATGGAACATTGGAATCGTTGGCCTATGAGTTTGACCAGCCTTACACGGTGTCGAAAGTAGAAGTCTACTGGCTCGACTTTGACCATTACGACGGCAATTTCCGAGTACCGCAAAGTTGGAAACTTTATTATAAAAATGGTGATTCCTGGAAAGAAGTAGAAACGAATGATCAATATGGAGTGGAAAAGGACAAGTACAATGTAGTCAACTTCAAGCCAGTAAAGACTACCGGATTGAAGATTTCCGCACAACTTCAGAAAGGAGCCTCAGGAGGTATTATAGAATGGAAAGTAGAGTGATTATAAACCCTTAAATACAAACAAAATGAATACACATTTAAATCGCATGTTGTTTAGTCGTGCATTTGTGAAAGTGTCGACATGTGTGATGATTTCTGCTAGTTGCCTGCCTATGGCAATTCATGCAGAGTCTAATGGATCCCCGGTTGTTCAGGAGGTCTTCCAGCACAAAGCCATTTCTGGAAAAGTAGTTGATTCTAAAGGTGAATCAATTATAGGTGCGAATGTGATGGAGAAAGGCACAACCAATGGAACTATAACGGATTTTGATGGCAATTTCAGTTTAAAGGTCTCAGCTAATAGTGTCATAGTTATTAGTTACATTGGTTATAAGTCTATTGAAATTTCGGTTTCTCAGATAAAAGCGGGAGGTCAGATTACGTTGAAAGAAGATACAGAATTGATGGATGAGGTAGTAGTTGTGGGATATGGAACGCAGAAAAAGGCTACATTGACAGGTTCTGTTTCGTCTATTGGTGGAGATGACTTGAAGAAAATTTCTACAGCGAATCTTACGAACACTCTTGCTGGTAAAACAGCGGGTGTGATTGCAAATACGAGAAGTGGTGAGCCAGGAGCAGATGATGCTGAAATCTTGATTCGTGGTAAGGGAACTTTAGGAAGTACAGCTCCGTTGATTGTGGTTGATGGAATTGCAGACCGTTCTTTTGGACGTTTAAATGCAGAAGATATAGAATCCATATCAGTATTGAAGGATGCCTCTGCGGCTATTTATGGAGCTCGTGCAGCTAATGGAGTTATTCTTGTAACTACGAAACGTGGTAAGGAAGGTAAGGTAAAGGTGAATTATAGTGGCAACGTTTCAATATCTCAGCCTACTCGTATTCCTCAAATGTTGGATGCATATCAATATGCTACTTATGTAAATGAATTTGATGCGGCACAGGGGAATTCATTGACTTATCCAGAAACAGCTCTTGCTAAGATTTTGGATGGTAGTGACCAGATAAATTATCCTAATACTAATTGGTGGAATGCTGTTGCTAAAGACTGGGCAACTAATACTGAACACAGCTTATCTATTAGTGGAGGTAATGAACGCTTTTCATTCTATACGTCAGCTCAGTATCTGTATCAGGATGTAATTTATAAAAATAGTCCGCAGAATTACAACCAATATCAGTTTACAACAAATTTGGATGCAAAGATTACAAAAGCAATCAAATTTAGTATGGATATTTTGGGACGTCAGACAGTCAATAATAGAGGAGTGTATTCGACAGAAGATTTGTTTGGATATTTCTTGACCACAAGTCCTATGGCAGCTCCATATTACCCGAATGGTATGTTGAGAATTGGTCATGATGGCATTACGAATAATGCTGTGTTGATGGTTTCTGACCTTCCTGGAACGGATAAGACCACAAATAATACATTGAATTTAAAGCCAAGACTTCGTATCGATTTGGATGCATTGACTTCTGGATTGTACTTGGAAGGATATGCTGCATTGGATTATACATTTAATAATGGAAAGACACAGAATACTCCTTATGATATTTATTCCTATGATGCGGCTAGCGGTGAATATATTAATCATCGGGATGCAACTGGGTCTATTAGCTCTGGTTCGTGGTCAAGCAATAGTAGTACAATCACTTTAAATGCTCGTATCGGATATAATCGTACATTTAATGACGTACACAAGGTAGATGCTTTTGTCGCATACGAACAATGTAAGTATGATTACAATTATTTGTATGGTTATCGTACGAATTATATATCTTCAGCATTGCCAGATTTGGATTATGGAAGTACGAATAAGGATGATCAGAGTAATGCTTGAAGTTCGGATGAAACAGCTCGTCAGAATTGGTTCGGACGTATAAATTATGGTTATAAAGATAAATATCTTGCAGAATTTACCTTACGTTATGATGGATCTATGAATTTTGCTCCTGGACATCGGTGGGGATTGTTCCCTGGATTCTCTGCCGGTTGGGTAATGTCTGAAGAGAAGTTTTTTGAACCATTGAAAAATGTAGTTAGTTTCTTTAAACTGAAAGGTTCATGGGGTATGATGGGTAACGATAATATTTCTGCTTATCAATATCTTTCCATGTATGGTTTCACGAATGCAGGTTATACCTTTGGCAAGGATCCTGTATTTGCACAGGGGGTTTATGAAACTGTTACTGCCAATCCTTTGGTTACATGGGAAACTGCAAAAACATGGAACGTGGGATTTTCTTCTCAGTTCCTAGATGGAAAGTTCGGTTTGGATTTTGATTATTTCCAGTCACGTCGTAGCGATATCTTGATTACACGTAATGCTTCTATTCCGACTTATTCCGGTTTGTCACTTCCAGCAGAAAATTTGGGAAAGGTGAAGAATCATGGTTTTGAGGTTATTGCTACTTATCGTGATCATGCGGGAGATTTTGATTGGGGAGTAACTGGAAACGTAACGTATGCAAAGAACGAGGTCGTTTATATGGATGAGGCAACGGATACACCTGCATGGCAGCGTCAGACGGGACATCCAATTGATGGAGGTGTGTATTATCAGGCATTGGGAATCTATCAAACCCAAGAAGAGATTGATGCGACTCCACATTTAGCTGGAACGAAGGTCGGTGATTTGATTTATCAAGATACGAACGATGATGGTAGTATTACTTGGGATGATGCCGTACGAAGAGATAAGTCAGCTACTCCTAAATGGATTTTTGGCTTGACTTTGAATGGTTCATGGAAAGGATTGGATGTAAACGCTTTCTTCCAAGGTCAGGCCGATGCTGAGATTTTGGTTCAGCCAACAATGAATATGGCTACGGATTTTTATGAAGGTCGTTGGAGTGATTCAAATACTGCAGAACAGAATTTGGCAGCTAAATGGCCGCGGGCATTCATGAAAGAGTCTCAAGTGGACGGACGCAATTCACAGTCTTCTACTTGGTGGCTGCGTGATGCATCGTTTGTGCGTTTGAAATCATTGGAGGTTGGTTATACATTCCCAAGTAAGTGGACTACAAAGTTGGGTATTGAGAACCTTCGTGTATATGCAAATGGGAATAATTTGTTTACAATTGATGGAGTGGATATTTTTGATCCGGAAATGACATCAGGAATAAAAGGGTATCCTATTCAACGTACATGGACATTTGGCTTAAATGTGACTTTCTAATTATAAATAGACTAATATGAATACTATATATAAAAATAACGTGAGTTCGAAATAGTAATAAATATATTTCAGTGATAATTAGAAACATAGCGATAAAAGTATTAAATTTATAGTGCTGAATTATAAGATTT